>JAZQZB010000056.1:0-17982 GCA_045633825.1 Alphaproteobacteria bacterium
AAATGGTTATCAAAAAAATAATGACACTGCTTCAGAAAATACCGTAAAAGAAGAAAAACAAGAAGCCGTTATTTTATATGACAGCCATAATGAAAAAAATACAACAGATGTGACTGATGATGTAAAAAATGACGAGAAAAAAGGAAAATCTGCTTGGTGGAAAAAACTTATCAAAGGTTAATACCTGCTTCGATAAATTTATTAAAAAGACTAATCAGCGGAGTTATTCTGCTATTAGTCTTTTTAACTTTTGAAGTAAAATCTGCAGAAATAAAAATTATATCTGATGAAGAAACCGAACAATTATTAGCTGAAATAATTTCACCGTTATTTGAAGCCGCCGATATTCCGTTTTATCGCAATAATATTTTTATCGTCGAAGATAATTCTCTTAATGCTTTTGTTTCTGACGGAAACAAAATGTTTATACATACCGGCACTATTATAAATGCTGATAGCATTGAAGAATTAAGCGGTATTTTAGCTCATGAAACCGGTCATATTATGGGAGGACATATATTAAGACAAAAACTAAAAGCCCAAGACATGTATGAGGTTTCAATGATATCTGCAATTTTAGCAGGTGCAGCTGCTGCCGTAAGCGGAAGCGGTGATGCAGCAATGGCTATAATGCTGGGCGGTCAATCATCTTTATTCAATCATTATATGAATTATCGTACCGAAGAAGAACGTTCTGCTGATGAAGCGGCAATAAAACTGCTTAATAAAATCAAACAATCGCCAAGCGGTATCTTAAATTTTATGAAAAAAATAAAACAAAATAATATATTAAGCGGACAAGAAGAAAAAACTTATTTTAGAACTCACCCGATTACCAATGACAGAATTGCTTTTTTTGAAAATGCATTAAAAACTTCGCCAAATAAAAAAGCTAAAAATAATAAAAAACTTTTAACCATACAAGCTAAAATAAAAGCTTATTTACAAAAACCCGAACAAACTTTGCGTGAATATTCACTATCACGAAATGATGTACCGGCATTGTACGCCCAAGCAATCGCATATATGAAAATGTTAAAATTTGATAAAGCATTAAACAAAATAAATACTTTAATAGAACAAGATAAGCATAATCCTTTTTATTATGAACTTAAGGGACAGATATATATTGAAACCGGTAAAATAAATTTAGCAAAGCAAAACTTTGCCAAAACTTATGAATTATTACCTAATTCTCATCTTATGCAAATAAATTATGCTCACATAATTTTAGAAGATGCTCCTTCGCAAAAAGATGCTGAATTTGCAATATCTCTATTAAAAAAAGCCTTAATTCGTAATCAAACATCTATTTCTTGGATGCTTTTAGCTAAAGCATACGGCATTGTAAATGATATGGCCAATGCAACTTATGCTTCAGCAGAATATTCCTTTCGTATAGGTAATTTTGATGTGGCAAAAAAACAAATTGAAGAAGCTAAAAAATATAAGGCAAATAGTCAATTAAAGTTAAAAATTCAAGATCTGGAACATCGCTTAAAATCTATAAATAAAAAATAATTTTAAGCTTTTTGCTGCCACATTCCCTTGTCATCTCGTTGCCAATAACAACACTCAAATTCTTTAGATTTAGCATCTTTCCAAAATTGACGAGACCAAGCCAAAGCATCTTGATTATTACCATCAAAAATATTTAACACCCTATCAAATGAAGATATATTGTTTATATCAACCTTGGCATTATCAACTAAAAACAAAATTGTCGCATCATTAGGATTATCGTCTTGAGTTGTCAACCAAACAGGCTGCAAAGAAGCATTACCGTCTTTTTGAGAGCCATGCGGTAAAAATGATTCTTCTTCATAGGTCCATAAATAAGAATTTAACTCTTCCAACCTCTTTTCATTACCGATTTTTATAATAATTTTTTTACCCAAAGCATATGCTTTTTCAAGCAACTTCGGCAAAGTATTTTCGGTATTATCTTTTTGTAAATGATAAAAATCAATTCTGGTCATTATTGTTTATACTCACATTCAATGTTCCGGGAAGCCCTTCGGATAATATGTCTAACTTGATTATATTACTGTTATTTTTAGTAGCAAAATCAATATATGCATCAACATCTTCAAGCGAAGTTATCTCTTTATCGTTTATTTTTTGAATAATATCTCCTGATTTTAGCCCTTTAATCAATGCCTCCGAATCATTTAAAACTTCTTCAACGACTATCAGATTATTTTCTTTTTTAATAATTATGCCTAAATTAGGGATATAGCCGTCAGGAATATTTTTAACATCTGTGTTTATAGATTTTTCGACAACTTTTTTTGTTTCCGGCATTTGAGATATTTGTATTGTTATATCTTTGATTTGCATATTTTGCCAAACACGTAAAATAATTTCCGATCCGATTTTACTTTCAGCTATTGTTCGAGAAAAATCTTTGGCATTTTTAATATCTTTACCGTTTATTGAAAGCAATATGTTACCGACTTGAATTTCTTCTTTTGAAATCGGAGAATCAGGAATTATGGCGCTTATGACAACACCTCCGGTAAAAATTTTATTATCACTCAAACTGATTTCTTGAGTATTATCCATAACTTTTAAACCAAGCCAACCTCTTTCGACTTTGCCTTTATTTTTAAGCTCACTAATTACAAATTTGCTCAAATTTATAGGCGTTGCAAAACCTATACCCATACTGGCTCCCGAAGTTGAATATAAAGCTGTATTAACCCCTACGACATCTCCGGACATATTAAACATCGGACCTCCGGATGAGCCCTGATTTATGGAAGCATCTGTTTGAATAAAATTATCGTATGATCCGGCATCTATATCACGTGATTTTGCACTTACAATTCCGGCTGTTACACTTCCGCCCAAACCAAACGGATTACCGATTGCTAAAATCCAATCTCCGACTTTAAGCTCATCAGAATCACCAATATTCACATAAGGAAAAGGTTTATCTGCATCAATTTTTATCAAAGCTAAATCAGTCATTTTGTCAACGCCGATAACTTTAGCATTATATTGTAAATTATCCGAAGTTTTTACAATAATTTCATTAGCGCCTTCAATTACATGATTATTTGTAACAATATGTCCTTGAGTATCTATAATAAAACCGGAACCTAGAGATGTATAACCACCATCGTCTTGAATAAAATAATTATTAATAAATTCATTGGCGCTGATTATATCGGGGCTTTCATTAGAGGTTTTATCTGTATGAGTAGTTGAAATATTAACCACGCCACCAATAAGCTTTTCAACCAATGGTGCAAAAGATTGTCCGAATTTTACATCATTTTGAGCAAACACATTTGATGTCTGCAATAATGCAAATAAAATCAGCGCTATGAATTTTTTCATATTTTTAAAGTCCTATTTTTTATTTGTTTTTTTGAAGTAATCAAAAAATTCGGTATCAGGAGACAAAACCAATGAGGTATTTCCCTTTCCTGACATAGCTTTTTTATATGCCTCTAATGAACGATAAAAAGAAAAGAATTTTTTATCTATACCGGCGGCATTGTTCCAAATTTCGATAGCTTCCTTATCGCCTTCACCTCGAATTATTTGAGCTTGCTTTTCGGCATCGGCAATAATTACGGCCTGTTCTTTTTCGGCAGTAGCTCGAATTTTTTGCGCCTCTTGTTGCCCTGTTGCTCTAAATTCTTTAGCTTCGCGCTCACGTTCAGTTTTCATACGAGCGTTAATCGCTTGTAATACTTCTACAGGTAAATCAGCTCGACGAATACGAACATCGGCAACACTTACACCAATTTGTTCGGCATCATCTTTTACTGCCTTTGAAATATCCGACATAATTTGAGTACGTTTACTTGATAACAATTCTTGTAATGTAATACGACCCAAAACCTTACGAACGGAAGAATTTACAATTTCTGCCAATTTTGAACGAGCTTGATATTCGTTGCGAACAGTTTGATAAAATTTCAAAGGATCAACTATGCGATAACGAGTAAAGTTATCTACATCAAGACGTTTTTTATCATTCAAGACAACCTCTTGTGCCGGCGGCTCAAGATTTAGCAAACGATTATCATAAACAACAACCTTTTGAATAAAAGGAATCTTAAATTTTAATCCGGCTTGTTTAATTTCTCTTACAGGTTCACCAAATTGCAAAACAATAGCTTGTTCTGTTTGATTAATGATAAACATTGTTTCGAACAAAATAACGACAACGGCTAAAACAACTCCACCGATAATTAATTTTATTTTATCTGACATCAGTTTGCTCCTTTATTAAGTTTATCAAGCGGTAAATAAGGAATTACATTGTTTCCGTTAGCCGACGAATCGATAATCACCTTATCGGAATTACCCAAAATATTTTCCATTGTTTCTAAATACAATCTTTTGGTGGTAACTTCCTTACCTTCTTTATACGCATTGTAAACAGATAAAAATCTTTCGGCTTCACCTTTGGCTTTGCTGACAACGGCTTGTTTATAAGCCTCGGCATTTTGAATACGCTGAACAGCCTCACCACGCGATTTAGGTAAAATTTCATTACGATATGCTTCGGCTTCGTTTTTGAAACGTTCCATATCTGCTTTGGCGCGTTGAACTTCGTTAAAAGCATCCACCACCTGTTTCGGAGGATCAGCTTTTTGCAACTTAATACGAACAACCTTGATACCGGCGCCAAACTCATCCAAAACTTTTTGCAACTCTTCTTTGGTTTCATCTTCAACCTTGCCGCGATCGCCGGAAATAATCGGCAACATTTGTGATTGTCCGACAATTTCACGTAATACCGACTGTGCGGCAACTCTTACTGTTTGATCCGGTGATTGCATATTAAAAACATAATCTTTAGCATTTTCTACTCGCCAAACAATAGTTAAGTTAATATCAACTATATTTTCATCTCCGGTAAGCATGTGGGTTTCGGTAAATGTATTAGAACCGACTTCTCTGGTTTCCTGCCCACCCAAATTAATACTGCGTTCTTGAGTAATGTTTACTTTTTTAATTGTTTCTATCGGATATGGTAAATGATAATGAAGACCGGGTAATGTAGTTTCATTATATGCTCCAAAACGTAAAACAACAGCTTCTTCATTCGGTTGAACCTGATAAAAACCGGAGCCCAACCAAATAACCAAAACAGCTATAACTCCCCACCACCATTTTATTTCCATTTCAACAGGGGGTTTAGGTTTAAATTGTTTAACCTTCGGGCTTATGATTTCATTATCATCCCAAGGTCCTTTATCATCATCATTATCGTCCCACGGACTAGGAATTTTTGCCATAATTTAAATTTCTCCACTTTTTTAGTTGCATCATTTGGATTATATAATATAAATAGTCCAAGAAAACAATAATCATACATCTATCAACAGGGGAAGATTATGGAAGATTTAATAAAAAAAACAGCCCTAAAGTATTATCCCGAAAGTTCTATAGCTTCGGTCAATTTTACTAATTCGAGAGCAATTATCACAATTCAAAACGAAACAGAAAACAAAGAGTTAGCCGACAAACTTAAAGACGAACTTTCAAATTTTGAAAATATAAAAAAAGTAAATATTATTTATACTGCAATCAAATCGCAACCCACATTGCAAGATGCTCCCGATATGTGGAAAGTAAAGAATGTTAAAAAAATTATCGCCGTTGCCTCCGGTAAAGGCGGGGTCGGAAAATCGACAACATCCGTCAATTTGGCTTTAGCATTATCAAAATTGGGTAAAAAAGTCGCCCTGTTTGATGCCGACATTTACGGTCCGTCTATTCCGACAATGTTAGGTTATGAAAATCAACCGGCGACATCAAAAGACGGAAAAACTTTTGAACCTTTTGAAGCTTACGGTTTACAATCAATGTCTATCGGTACTTTAATTGATAGAGATACCCCTCTTATTTGGCGAGGCTCAAAGGCTTGCGGCGCGATTGAACAACTTTTAACCGAAGTAAACTGGGGCGAAATTGATATTATGATTCTTGATATGCCTCCGGGAACCGGTGATATTCAAATTACTATTTCCCAAAGATTAAAACTTGACGGAGCTATCATTGTTTCTACCCCGCAAGATATTGCCCTTATTGATGCAGTAAAAGGTGTTAATATGTTTACTAAAGTTGACGTACCGATTTTGGGAATTATTGAAAACATGAGTTATTACATCTGTCCGAAATGTGGTAATCGTGATGAAATATTCGGACATGCAGGTGCCAGAGAAACTTCGCAACGTTTGGGAGTCAAATTTTTAGGTGAAATTCCGCTTAACTATACAATTCGCTCTCATGCTGATGCCGGCAAACCAATCGTATTTGCTGATGAAGAAAGTGAATATGCCAAAGCATATATCGAAATCGCACAAAAATTGATATAATGCAAAGCCCCGAACAACATCGGGGCTTTTATTTTAACTTTCGCAATATTCTTTCAACTGACTTGGAAAATTAACATCCAAAAACTTTTTTTCATCTTTTATTTCGACATTTTTTATATAATCATTATGTTCCATCAAAACTGCTCGCATATGCGCATTTTCCGGTATAATTTGAGCCTGTTGATATAATTTTTTTGACCACAAAACAGGATTATTTTTAACACCTTTGTTAGTAAAAACACAAATCGCTTTTTCCTTATTTTTATCAAATTTGGCAATCAGCTTATTTAAATCTTTAGCTGTTATATTCGGCATATCTGCAGGAAATAAAATAGCACCGTCGCATGATGCCGGAATCGACTTAATACCTGTATTTATCGAAGATTGAATACCTGTTTCAAAATATCTGTTATATACGACATTTACATCATAGTTTTTAAGATATTCTTCTATTTCATCATGATTTTCGCCCGTAACAACAAATATCGGCTTGGCTTCGGAAGCTATGGCAGCTTTTACTGCCTTCATAAACAAAGGTTCTCCCGTTTTATCCTCTACCAGCAATTTATTTGTTCCGCAACGTCTGCCCTGACCTGCCGCCAAAATAATTGCTCCGATTGATGACTTATCAAAAGATAAATTTTTGTCCGATGATATAAATTTATCATCATCATTAATAAGAACCTTTTCAAATGTTAAAATTTGAGAAGAATTTTTATAATTAAAAACATTTTCATCAATATAGTCGTTGAAAATAACATATCTGATAAGTTTATCAATTTCTGTTGTATCAACAACATCATAAGCATGCGGAATTACAAATATCTTGATTTTTCCTTTTTGAGCTATCATAAAATCAGAAGCTTTAACATCAGGATATTTATAATTTATTATTTTATCGGCATATTTTTCTATAGCCTTAACCATTACATCTTCTCGAGATGAATTTTTTAACGGACTTAATACAAATATAATATCGCTGTCTTTACAACCATATAGAGAATCGGCAATATCTTCAATAGTATATTTAGAATTTATTTCTCGATTATAACTTAAACCAATATCGGAAAAATCTGTTATAACTTTCATTACAACAGAAGTAAAATACATATTTTCGTTATCTGTATTTAATAAATGAGGATATATAAAAACAGATTTTTTTTCTTTTACTTCACTAATTGATAATAAACTGAAATTACCGGATAATCTGAATATTATATCATCTATTTCTTCCTCTTTTATAAACGGAGGAATAACTTCTAATATTGCCACAACATCATCTTTTTTTACTACTGTATATGGCTTAACGATATTTAAAATAACATTTTCGTTAAAGCGATTAAATTTATTTATACGTTGTTCATCAGCTATAAACAAACCGTCAAACATCGCAACAATTTTGCATACCCCATCGCCTTGAGTAATGAAACCCAAACCTTTGGAACTTATTTGTGCCGCAATTTGATTTTGAGCTGTTTTAAAATCAATATCTCCGATTTCTATAACTGCACCATAAATACCGGTAATCCCCAAACGCTTAAACAATAATTTGTCTTCTTGGGTTATAATATGACCTTTACGATATACCCTACCATCTATTACCATATCATTAGGCAAAATCACACCAACAGTTTGATTTATGGTAAAATTTTCGTATCGCATGCTTTTTCCTTAAAATTATTTTAAATAATTTAACAAAGAATTATTCAACACATTACTGATTACATTGTATGAAGCTTCCAAAGATGCTTGCGCTTGTAATAATTTTACGGTTGCTTCGGTTTGATCAACATTTTTAATATCATAAATACTTTCTTCCAAATTCCCTTGTACAGATTCAAGTGTTCCCTGAACATTATCCAATGTTACATAATTGGCTGATATTTTTGCAATAACCAATGATAATGTTTCATTTTTGCCTGATGTTGATTTTCCGTTGTTATCGAATGCTGATTGTAAAATATTCATAGCTTGATTTACGGTATCTTTTACTTCTTGAGCATTTATAACATTACCATCAGCATTAACTTCTATCAAGTTGCCTTGAGCAATCATTCCCATTGCTCTGAAAATTCTGTCAAAAACACTATCATTTGCACTTACATCAAATGTAATTTTTTGGTTATCGGATATACGAAATGTTTCGGTTGCCGAACCGCCTTGATAATAACTTTCCGAAGTTAAGCTCCATTTGGTTGAAGAATTAAAATTACCTATCGACATTTGAGAACGGTCTGCGGTAACAATTAATTTACCGTCATTGGTAATTCGTTGAACTTGCATCGGCGGAATTGGCGAATTTTTTATATCATTAAAATTAAGCACGGTTCCTTGAGCAAATGAAGTGCTCAAAGTTACGGGAACTCCGTTTGTAAATGTAGCATCATTTTCAACAAGTGTTTCTTGAGAAAATGTTATTGTTTTACCGTCTTCAGAAACAGTTTCAACAATATATTCTTTAGAATTTGTGCCATCATTTAAAACCAGTGTATCACCTGCGGAAATAGAGTTAAACGCTCCATATTTTTGCGCTCTTAAAGTGTTATGAACTGATGATAATGTCATATCACCGGTTGTTTCCTCACCTCCGACAACCATTGTTGTCAAAAAACCGTCGGCAACATCAGAGGTTAAAACAAACTCATTACTTGTCGGATCATCGGGATATAATAATGATATATTTAATGTTCCCGAAGACTCCCAATTTACACTGCGGCTCGAAAGATTAGAATTTGAAGTAGTAGGATATCTGACATTTATCCCGTCATAATATTCTTGAAATTCGGCCAAACTGTTAAACTTAAATTGCGTCGGAGAAGAAGATGAGCCGGCTCCAAATATATACTTTCCACCAACCGACGTATTTAGAGCATCGGAAATAAATGACATTCCGGCATATGCAGACATTTGCAATTCATTTAATGAAGCAATTACCGTTTCACTAACCGGTTTTCCGTCTTCCAAGCCTGAAAAACCTGATAACGAATTGTTCAACTGGCTTTTGAAAGAATAAGCCTGCTTTTCAATATTATCCATTACTGTTGACATTGACGTAACTGTCGTTGTCAACAAATTATTATTCTCTTGGAAATTTTTAGTAACGGATAAAGATGCTTCCATATTAACGATATTTGAAGCGCTCATACCATAGCCGCCATAATTGGCATATTTAACACCTGTTGTGGCTTGATAACTTAAAATATCCGTCTTATTTTTAATATTCATCGTTTGCATTAATAAACGATTATAATTTGCATATGTAGGAACACGTACCATTTTACTTCTCCTATACTAATCCGAGCAATATATCCAAAATTTCTCTTGAAGCGGTAAATACCTGTGCACAAGCTGCATATGATTGTTGGAATATAATCATTTGAGCCAGTTCTTCATCCAAATCGATACCTGAAACTTGAGCTTCTTTATAAGAAATTGCTTCGGTTAAAGCGCTTTGATATTCATAACTTGATTGTGATGTAGAAGTCAAACTTGCGACATTACCTACAAAAGTTGATGAATAATTAGCGATTGTTGTTGTAGTGGTGGCCATATCGCCGGCTTGATTAAACACTTGAGATGATGTAAATACATCTGCCAATTTATTGGCAATATTATTGGTTGCCTCATTAATTGTAAACACACCTTTGGTAACATCGAAATCCGGACTTCCGCAAGCAATTAAATTTGCATTTTGAGTAATATTTTCTCTAACCTTTATGGCTGAAGCATCTCCACAGCTTGATGGGGTTAAATTTAATGTATTGATGATGCTTTTTCCTATATTTTCTTCGGATAATTCCAGTTGAGCTCCCTCTAAACTTTCTATCCGAAGCATATAACCGTCACCATTAGCAATCAGCGATGCTTTTACGTGAGTATTCAAATCGGGATTTTGATTAATGAGGTCGGCAATATCTCTGATTGTGTTTGATTTTGAAATATCTACCGAAGCATAATTGCGTCCGTTAACACTATCTGAAAAATATAATGTTGCATCAACATTGGCGGCGACTTTATCATTTAATACTTTTGAATCATAAATAGTGTCATTTTTATCGGTTACAAAAAAGTCATTTAATCCGAAAAAGGAAGAAAATCCCTGATGTGTTTGACCATATTCTACTTTACCTTCTGCATTTGGACCATTAACATTGAAACTTAATACGACATCTTGTTGTCCGGAGCCTGCATTTGAAGTGGCCTCGTCCATAATTGATATTGTATATCTGCTGTCTTCGGTTGAAATTTCCAATTTTCCGTCATCATTAATTTTAGCAAAAGCATTATCTAACTTGGCTTCATTTTGCATCCATTCTTGAATTTTAAGTGTCATCTCATCCAAAGAACCTTCGGCAAAACCCATTGTTCCTTTGAGTGAAGCGCTTTTAACCTGTTGTCCGTTTTCATCAAATATAATAAATCTTACATCTCCGCTATCTATACGAATATGTTGATTATGTGTTCCGTTTTCATCAGTAATAAAAGTTGAAGTACCTGTCATCTGATAAGGCATATTAGGATATGCAGTACCTTGGTTATGAACGGCATTTATTTGATTAATCAAAACATTAGATATTTCATCAAGTTGACTTTGTAGTGAAGTAAGCGTGTTATCTCTGATATCAATAGCTCCACCCATTGAACCACCGCTGATTTTATGAGTAATATCTTTACCGTCTACAAAAATTCCTAAAATATTACCGTTATCATAGCTGTTGGCCGGAGAAATTTTTGATAAAGCAGAATGTGATAATTCATGAACTTCATTATCAAGTAAAATTACACCTGATGAGGTTTGGACAACCACCGCTCCGGTATCTCTGGTATAATATGTAATATCCATAATAGAGCTTAATTCTCGAAGCGCATTATCTCTTTGATCCTGAATATCGGCTACACCATCTCTTTTCATAACCGTATATTTAACGATTTCTACATTCAATTCATTAATACTTTGAAGCAATGAATTAACATTTGCCACATCATCTTTTACTTGCATATCGGCATCGCCTCGCAAAGTTTGAACATTATCAGAAAGATAATTTAATTTTGATGTTAAAGCTTGAGCATTGGTTAAAAGCTGATAACGAGATGCTGCTGAAGATACCGAAGTCGAAAATGTTTCAAAAGCACTTTGCAAACTTGCAACATTTGCCGATAATGAGTTTCCTTGTTCCGTTGTCCCCATAATATTATCAAGTCGACTCATGTAATTATATTGAGTAGACAATGAAGATGTCGTCGAATTTGAAGTCAAAAAGTTTTTTAATAGTGACTCATCTACAATTCGACCTTTGTTACCAATTGTAACTCCCATAGTTTGACCGGAAGATACCAAAGCTGATTGAGCGGCGGTTTTTCTTGTATAGCCTTGAGTATCGACATTGGCAATATTGTTACTTATAATCTCTAATTGAGATTGAGCAACTTTCATTCCGGTTAAAGAACTTGATAAACTTGATATTAACGCCATAACATTTCTCCTTATAATGTTCTGTTAAACGCTAAAGCGTTATGATTATTGTCAAGCGGAGTATACCGACCTTGCGCCCCGTAAGAGGTTGCAAAAGTATTATTGGCTACCTTAGCAATGTTAATAAAAGTATCCATAACTTTTTTACCGGCCTCCATTCGAGTTTTTAATAACAACTCATTAAATTTCAGCTGCGTATCCAGTTCTTTAGATAATTCTTTAAGCTCATCTTTTGCCGGATCTTCAAAAGAAGATATCAATTCACTGTTTTTGATAAAATAGGCACTCATTGAACGATAAGCTGCTATTGTTTTGAGCTTTTGTTCGTATAAAGTTTTTACGGTTTTTACATCATTTGTTTTTAGGGCCGTATTTTCTTTAGACACAACATTGATAAATCCGATTACTATCTGTTTCATTATATCAATCTTTGCCACGATTTCGGTTATTTGATTATTTTCCATGGTACACCTCCTATATACCTGACGAAGCTTGTTCAGATGCTGCTTCCTGCATCTGTAAAACAGCCTGCATAACATAATCCTTAACTCCGACAGAACCTAATTTGGCCATTTCTTTGCCATACTCGTCTAAAAGCAGTGAACGATATATTTTTTCGGCATGTCCTCCACCAAACATTCCGTCTGTTGAGACACCTTCAAACATGCTCTCCATCATACGAGTTAAGAAAAATGCTTCAAAACTTTCGGCACTTTCTTCTGCCTTTTTAAGATTCAAAACCGGTTGTTTTGAATTTATAAGCGGGGTAATGTTATTTGAAATTAAATTTTCCATAGCATTTTCTCCCTTAAATAACTTCAATCTCGGCTTGTAGGGCACCGCTTGCTTTAATAGCTTGTAAAATACTGATTAAATCACGCGGAGTTACACCCAAAGCATTTAATCCGTCGACCAAATCCTGTAAATTTATACCGGTATCTAAAACTTTCATTTTAGCATCTGTTTCTTCTTCAATATCAATCAATGAAGTATTAACTACAACCTGTTCTCCCATTGTAAACGGCTCCGGTTGAGAAACAAAAGGTATATCTGTTATCTTTATGGTTAAATTACCTTGGGCAATAGCCAAACGATTTATTTTTACATCTTTGCCGATAACAACAATTCCGGTACTCTCATCAATTACAACTTTTGCTACAGTGTCAGGTTGAATTTGAAGCTGTTCTACTTTAGTCATTAAAGAAACAATATTATCTTTATATTGTTCCGGTATAGACATTGAAACCGTGCCGGGATCGATTGATTTAGCAATCGGGGTCCCCATCATTGCATTAATAGCATCGGCAATTCTGCGCGAAGTTGTAAAATCAGGATTGCGAAGAGCAATATTCATTGATTCCAAAGAATCTAATTTGAAAGGAATCTCTCTCTCGATAATGGCACCACTGGCAATTCTTCCTGCTGTGGGAACTCCTTTTAATACCGATGCTCCTGCTTCTTGATTGCCGGCAGCAACCGCACCTGTGGCAACAGTGCCTTGAGCAACTGCATACACCTCACCGTCAGCACCTTTTAGAGGAGTAGCAATTAAAGTACCTCCTATTAAATCTTTAGCATCACCTAAAGCTGATACGGTCACGTCAATGCGAGATCCTTGACGTGAAAAAGCCGGAAGATTAGCTGTTACCATAACCGCAGCAACATTTTTAGCTTTAATTTGACCGTCTCGAGCATTAACCCCGACAGAATCAAGCATTGAAATCAAACTTTCTTTAGCAAAATCTACCGATTTAATATTATCGCCGGTACCATTTAGACCTACGATAAGACCATATCCGATGAGTTGGTTATCACGAACTCCTTCAAAATCGGCAATATCTTTTATTCTTGAAATAGCAAAACATGTATTTGCCTTAAAAATCAAGACAACTAAAATTGCAACAAAAGTTAAGTTTTTCAATGCGTTATAAATTTTCATATCACATATTCCCAATAAATTGTGCGGTTTTCTTATATGTAATATGCAATTTTTGTGCCAATTTTTATTAAAAACAAAATAAAAGCCCCTGACACCAGAGGCTTTCAAATATTTTTACTTATTTTTTCTTTTTATCAAACATTTCTCCGATAATGGCAAACATCATCGGAACAAATAATGTCGCCACAAATGTCGACAATATCATGCCGCCTATCATTCCCGTACCGATAGAGTGACGAGAACCGGCACCGGCACCGGTCGATATGGCTAATGGCAAAACCCCAAAAGTAAAGGCTAATGATGTCATTACAATCGGACGAAAACGCAATTTGGCAGCCTCAACAGCAGCTTGAACATAACTTAAACCTTCTTCAACTTTTACAACAGCAAATTCAACAATCAAAATTGCGTTTTTAGCCGCCAAACCGATTAAGGTTACCAAGCCTACTTGGAAATATAAGTCGTTTTCAAGACCTCGCATCCAAATCGCTAATAAAGCTCCCAAAACCGCAAACGGTACCGATAAAATTACCACCAACGGTAAAGACCATTTTTCATATTGAGCCGACAAAATCAAGAATATCATTATCAAACCAAATATAAATGCCTGATTTGATGTTCCTTTTGATATTTTTTCCTGATATGCCGAGCCTATCCAAGCCAGCGAGTAATCACTACCCAATACTTTCTCTCCAACCTCTTCCATGGCTGAAATAGCTTGACCCGATGAATAACCGGGTGCAGGATCTCCCATAATTTTGGCTGCAGAGAAAATATTAAAACGGTTAATCAATTCCGGCCCGGTAACTCTTTCAACCATAATCAAAGTTGATAACGGAACCAAAACTCCGTCATTTGATTTCACATATACATAACGCAGATCATCCGGTGTACGACGGTATTTGGCTTCAGATTGAACAGTTACTCTGAAGTTGCGTCCCATATAAGTAAAATCATTAACATAAACATTACCGAAAGTTGATTGCATTACAGAATAAATCGCATCAATCGACACATTTAATGTTCTGGCCTTTTCCCTATCTAAATCAATACGATATTGAGGGGTTGAAACCGAAAATGTTGTACGAACATTTGAAAGCTCGGGTCTTTTTGATGCTTCGGCAATAAATTCATTAGTTTTTGCCATAAGTTCTTGAGAAGTCTTACCCGCACGATTTTGAATATATCCCTCAAAACCTCCGGTTGTACTCATACCCATAATCGGCGGCATTGAAAATGCATAACCTATACCTTCAGGTTGGCTTAATCCTATACCGGTAAACATTTTAGCCAAGCTATCTGCCGATTGAGCTTTTTCTTGACGCATAGCCCAATCTTTTAAGATAATAAAACTGATACCGGAATAAGTATTTTGACTTCCTGATAACATATTATATCCGTTAATTGTCAAAACATCGGTAACATTTTTATCATTTTTAATCATCTCACTTACTTTACCGGTAAACTTTTCGGTACGAGGCAAAGAAGATGCTTCGGGCATATTATAAGCCATAAGTAAGTTACCCTGATCTTCATTAGGAACCAAGCCTGACGGAATAACTCCGAAAAGCATTATAATAGAAACTATTACACCTAAAAATCCTAATATAGCCGTTTTACGATTTTCCAAACAAAATTTTACGCCAACAATATACCAATCAGTTAACTTTTCAAAAGCTTTATTAAACCATTTGAAAAATCCTTTTACTTCGTTATGCTCATCTTTAATAATTAGTGCACATAATGACGGAGTCATGGTTAAAGCAACTAAAGCCGAAATAATTACCGAAACAGCAATGGTTACCGAAAATTGTTTATACATCACACCGGTCATTCCGCCCAAAAAAGCAATCGGTAAAAATACCGATGATAACACAAGTGCGACAGCAACAACAGGTCCTGATACTTCTTGCATTGCTTTAATGGCTGCATCTTTTGGCGATAACCCCTCTTCTTTCATAAGACGTTCGACGTTTTCAAGCACAATAATGGCATCATCAACCACTATACCGATTGCTAAAATCAAACCAAACAACGTTAAAAGATTTATAGAAAAGCCTAAAGCATACATACCTGCAAAAGCACCGATAATTGACACCGGAACAGCCAAAATCGGAATAATGGTTGCACGCATATTTTGTAAGAACAAATAAACCACGATAATAACCAAAACCACAGCTTCGAAAAATGTATGAATGACCTCTTCAATCGATACATTTACGAAAACGGTTGTATCATAAGGAATTTCATAAGTTATACCGTCGGGAAAACGTTTTGACAATTCTGCCATTGTATTTTTAACTGCTTCCGCTGTTTGTAAAGCATTGGCTCCCGGTTGCAAATAAATAGCAAAAGCAACAGCATCTTCACCGTTAAAACTTGAAGAAACACTATAATCTTGAGCTCCCAGCTCAATTTTTGCAACATCTTTCAAACGCAAAATACTTCCTTGAGCATCACTTTTTAAGATGATATTGCCAAATTCTTTTTCATCGACCAAACGACCTTTAGTATTTACCGAATAAGTATAAGGTTGATATTCATCCATAGGCTCTTGACCAAACTGACCGGCAGCAAATTGAGAGTTTTGTTCTTTAATTGCCGCTATTACATCTTGTGGAGTTAAGTTATATTCAGCCAATCGGTCCGGAGTTAACCAAATGCGCATGGAATAGTCGGCAGAACCGAATAATGATGCACTACCGACACCGTTAATGCGCTTAATTTCATCTAATACATTTAACAAAGCATAGTTTGAAACATATACCGTATCATATTTCGGAGAGTTAGAGCGCATGGTAATAACTTGAAGAATCGAGTTTGATTTTTGCTCAACCGTTACACCTTGTTTAGTAACTTCTGACGGTAGTTTAGAAGTAGCGGCCTGTACTTTGTTATTAACATCAATAGTTGCCTGATCAGGATCTGTTCCGATATCAAAAACGGCACCGATTGTCAAATAACCGCTTGAGGTTGCGTTTGAATACATATAAATCATATTCTTTACCCCGTTAAGCTCTTGTTCAATCGGAGCTGCTACCGTATCTGCCAAAACTTCAGCCGTTGCACCGGGATACATAGCGGTAATCTGAATTTCTGTCGGAACAATATTAGGATATTGTTCAACCGGCAAAACCTTCATGGAAACAAGACCTGCCAAAACAATAACCATTGAAATAACGGTCGAAAATATAGGCCTTTCAATAAAAAACTTTGAAAACATAGGTCATTCCTTTTCAGTTATTCGGAATAATCGGATTTACTTTCATACCCGGACGAAGTTTTAATAGACTGTTGGCAACAATTTTATCACCGGCATTAAGCCCTTCATCAACGATCCATTTACCGTCTTGAGTGGTTAAGCCTGTTTTAATTTTAACAGTTTCAATTTCATTATTGGCATTTACACGATAAACATATGAACCTGTTGCTTCTTGCATAATAGTTTCTTTAGGCAGTGATACGGCATTCAACCGAGTTAAGCCACTCATATTTAAGCGCAAAAATTGTCCCGGACGAATTTTACCGTCAAGATTCGGAAAAACGGCTCTTAATTTAACCGTACCGGTATTTTCATCTATAGTCGGGTTAATAAAATTAATTGTTCCGTTGTGCTCATAAACCGAATCATTACCAAACTTTATTTTAGCAACAACTTCATCTTTATTTTCAGGATTTTTAATTAAACCTCTTTCACGCATCATATTAAAAGACATCAGTTCATTTTCAGATAATGAGAAAATTACATAAATCGGATCAAGCTGAACAATTTTGGTAAGTAAAGATGCATCTCCGGAATTTGAAATAAGGCTTCCTTCAGATTGAGCTTCCATGCTGGTAACACCGCTGATCGGAGCTGTAACCGTTGTATAATCAAGGTCGAGTTTAGCCTTATCAACTTCGGCTTGAGCCAGTTGAACAGATGCGCCTAAAGACTCCATGTCTGCCAGCGCTTCATCACGTGATTTAGCAGAAGCAAAACCTTCTTTAAACAATTCTTCGGTTCGTTGCCATTGAGTTTTGGCATTAGTATATTGTGCTTGAGCTTGAGCAAGTTTGGCTTTGGCCTGATCAAGAGCTACTTCATAAGGTTTCGGATCAATTTGGAATAAGATACTGCCCTCTTCAACTCTGGAGCCTTCAACATAGTTGCGTTTAAGCAAAATTCCTGAAACTTGGGCTCTGACTTCGGTTTCTTTAGAACCTTGAGCTCGAGCCGAAAATTC
>JAZQZB010000057.1:0-2650 GCA_045633825.1 Alphaproteobacteria bacterium
CTGATGTTTTAGCTTTAGCAATGCAACAATCAAGTGCTTATGGATATAATTTATCAAGCGATATTAGATGTGGTAAAAAAGATGGTGCATTAGGTGAAAGAACTAAAACAAGTGTTGAAGCAAAATTGTATGAAGATGGACATACTGATGTAGCATGTTTGACAATAGCCCCTAATCCTAATGTATTAGCCGATGAAATTAGCTGTAACAATATGTCTACAGTAATCGCTGAAAGTGTAATAAGATTTGCGGCATTAGAACAAGATAAGCGCTATTCAGATCTTATTAGAAGAATAGAAGTAGGAGATACAATAAGTCAGTTAGCAGTAGATAATGATGTATCAGAAACATATATTAGAACAATAAATCATCCAGTCTTAAGTGAAACTAATGGTAACCTATTATATAATACGGCCATTATAGTTCGTCATGTTCCTAGCGTGGTAACAACTCAATATAGTGTAAAAAACTCTATTATTACAAGTAATCCGATGGATATAACAACTGAAATAGGATATTATACTGTTCAACCTAACGATACTTTATCTGAAATCGCTGATAATTTAAATGTTAATCAATCAAGTATTGTTGTACCAAGTGGTAATCCAAATATGATTAGAATTGGTGATAAATTAGCTTACGAAAAAGAAAGCGACTTAATTTTAGTTAACCCTTCAAAAGGAATATCAAAATAAAGCACTCTAAACGAGTGCTTTTTTTCACTATTTGAAATTTTGAAAAAAAGTGTTATAATTGTGGGGAAAGAGGAATTTTTATATGAAAAAGTTAGAGATAGGAGATAAGCTTGTAATACATAGTTATAAACATAATGGTTGTATTCATAGAGCTTGGGACGAAGCTGTTTTCATAGAAGAAACTGATGAATATTATGTGTTTGGAAATGATAAAACCCGAGTAATAGAATCAGATGGAAGAAAATGGAAAACAAAAGAACCTGCCGTATTATATTTCTTTAAAAATTCTTGGTTTAATATTATCGGACAATTAAAAAAGAACGGGATATATTATTATTGTAATATTGCTTCGCCATTAATAATTGAAGATGGTGCAGTAAAATATATCGATTATGATCTAGATTTAAGGGTATTCCCAGATGGAAGTTATAAAGTATTAGATAAAGGAGAATACAAATATCATAAGACAAAAATGAAATATCCAGAAGAATTGGATAAAATATTAAATGAAGAGTTAAAAAAGCTTATCGAATTAAATAAGAATAAAGATAAAATATTTAATCATGATATGCTTATTGCCTATAATAAGGAATATGAAAAAATAAAAGAAAATACAGCAAAAAATGTTTAGGCTTTTCTCGAATAAAAAGAATGTTAAAAAAAACAAAAAATATGTTGACATTCTTTTTTTATTTTGTTATTCTAGTAACAGTTGTTTGAAAAAGAGCTGAAAAGCTTATAAAAACAGCAAAAAATGTCGAAAATAATTAGTCAAAAAAAAGTTTAAAAAAAAGTTAAAAAAAGTATTGACTCATTAAACTTAATTTGATATATTTATTAGGCAACTTGCAAAAAAGAGCAAGTATGTAAGACAATGATCTTTGAAAACTGAGCAAAACGTCAATTTTGAGTAGCTAGGAAAAAATAAGTTAAATCAAACTAAAAAATAAATTTTATTTGGAGAGTTTGATCCTGGCTCAGGATGAACGCTGGCGGCATGCCTAAGACATGCAAGTCGAACGAAGCGGCCCGATGACATGGAGTGCTTGCACAAAGTAGATTCGGATTTCCGCTTAGTGGCGCAAGGGTGAGTAACACGTGGGTAATCTACCTCAGAGACTGGGATAACAGTTGGAAACGATTGCTAATACCAGATGATATGTAAGAAGATACGTTTTCTTAAATTAAAAGGGAGCCTTTAAAGCTTCGCTTTGAGATGAGCCTGCGGCGTATTAGCTAGTTGGTAGGGTAATGGCCTACCAAGGCAACGATGCGTAGCCGACCTGAGAGGGTGATCGGCCACATTGGGACTGAGACACGGCCCAAACTCCTACGGGAGACAGCAGTTAGGAATATTCGTCAATGGGGGAAACCCTGAACGAGCAATGCCGCGTGAGTGATGACGGTCCTTTGGATTGTAAAACTCTGTTGTTAGGGAAGAACGACCTGTATAGGAAATGATACAGGAGTGACGGTACCTTTCAAGAAAGCTCCGGCTAACTACGTGCCAGCAGCCGCGGTAATACGTAGGGAGCGAGCGTTATCCGGATTTATTGGGTGTAAAGGGTGCGTAGGCGGAAAGATTAGTCTAAAGTGTAAGGCTGGAGCTCAACTCCAGTTTGCTTTGGAAACTGTCTTTCTTGAGTATGGTAGAGGCAAGTGGAATTTCTAGTGTAGCGGTAGAATGCGTAGATATTAGAAGGAACACCAGTGGCGAAGGCGGCTTGCTGGGCCATCACTGACGCTGAGGCACGAAAGCGTGGGGAGCAAATAGGATTAGATACCCTAGTAGTCCACGCCGTAAACGATGGATACTAAGTGTCGGGCAACCGGTGCTGAAGTTAACACATTAAGTATCCCACCTGAGTAGTACGGTCGCAAGGCTGAAACTCAAAGGAATTGACGGGCACCCGCACAAGCGGTGGAGCATGCTGTTTAATTCGAAGATACGCGAA
>JAZQZB010000058.1:0-22576 GCA_045633825.1 Alphaproteobacteria bacterium
GCCACCTTTTTTAAGGTGGTTTTTTTATGCTTAAACATTTTTCTTTAGGTTCAAACTCCCTCGGGAGTTCGGTCTTACTTCGTAAGTTTCGTATTAAAATACTCAACAACTTCGTTTCGGTCACTCGTTTTGTAAATTCGCTACGGTTGCTTACGCTTCCCTTTCTCTTTAACTTAATTTTAAGATGCTTATTCTACTTTATAATCTAATGTTATATTTTTAGGAGTAAAATATGAAAAATTTTATAGTACCATTTGCATTAGCTCAAGCAGATATCGGATATTGTAATCAACTTTTAGGTGCTATAAATGCAATAAACAATCTTACCGGAAACTCATATAAAGCTGAAGATTTACTAATTATGCCGGAAGATGTCAAACATTATACAGATATAAAAAATCCTTTATTTTATTCTAAATTTAAAAATTATACCAAATTCAAAAATGCTTTATTTGATTGTTTAGATAAATTTATGCGTAATACCCCTATTATTCCTCGCATTTTTATAACTGCGTTTAACAATACAGAAAGTTCTACGCCTGAAAAAAATGCCGATAAACTTTGTTACGCCATTCAAGAATATTATAAGAAACATAATTACGGCAAAATTTTTACGGTCGTATTAACTTCAAAATATTATAAATATAAAAATGTTGACTTTATTAATATTCCTAAACATCTCTTAACCTTTTCTTCCCGTATTCGCTTATTAAAAGAAAATAATTTACGCAAAAAAGTTCTTATTACAACCGGAACAATCAATAACTTTAATATTCAAAATGTTAATAATAAGCATAAAGAATTAATCGAAAAATTTGAAAATTTAAAAAATAATACCATTGTAAAAAATATTATAGCTAAATTCAGTAATTTTGAAAATAAAGATAAAAAAATTGTATTTTTATTAGGCGGACGTGTTGATGGGAGCGAAATTATTTGTAATATCGAACATGCTCAAAAGATGTTTAATCAAGCTCAACAACTGGCGTCTGTAGGATATGGTATAGTCTTTGTTAACGGGCATCGTACACCTAACAGTGTTTGTGACTTTTTGTATGAAAAATCACTAAAAGAAAAAAATATAATTTTCTATAACTGTAAAAAAATTGCCCGAAATAATGAAGATCGTGATTTTTCAAAATGGCGCATCTATTCCGGTAAATATGAAAAAGAATTTAATGATATGACTGTTATCGGCAATATATACCCCGGAATTTTAGGATATAATAATACAATGGTAGTTCATACAATGGACTCTTATTCATCTTGTGAAACTGCAAGCGTCGGTATTCCTTCGGCAATAAGCTCAACAGGTGTTTGGGTTGACCCGCAAATAAGATATGATTGTCATAATTTATTAAAATTATTGACCCCAAGATATGCCATTGATTTTGATGAATTTGTAAAAATTGCAATATCACTAAAAATAGAGCCAAAAGATTTACAACTGCAAGTACTGTCTAATGTTTTACGCGTTTTTGCCGAAAAAGTTATCAATAAATATATAACTACAAATAAAAAATATTAAAAATAAGCACCTATAAGGTGCTTATTTTATTTGGTCGGGACTATAGGATTCGAACCTACGACATCTTGCTCCCAAAGCAAGCGCTCTACCAGGCTGAGCTAAGTCCCGAATGTGTTTGTAATATCTAATAATAAATCCGCAATCTGTCTACGACATCTTTCTTGCTCATAGGCTCTGCAATAAATTGCTTTCACCAACTCGCTTCGGTCACTCGTTTTGTAAATTCGCTACGGTTGCTTACGCTTCCCTTTCTCTTTAACAAAACTTCGTCTCTTGCGGTAAAAACAACCGGAGCAACGGTTATTTTTATCCTCTAGCCCAAAGCAAGCGCTCTGACCTAAGCTGAGCTAAGTCCCGAATGTATTACCAGTTCTTTACGAAGTAACTTCTTAATATATTATTTTCATAAAATCAAGCATTTTTTATAACATCATTTCATAAATTCGAATTTTGCCAAATTTTCTTTACTGATTTTAACCTTAAATAACATTTTTTCTTCATCAGAAACATAGGATATTACTTCCGAATTATTATGAAGCCATGCAATCTTTTTGCCCTCGGTAACATTTAATTCAATATCAGCCACCTCAAAATCCATAGATAATTTGTCATCTATCAATTTTAGCAGATTATCACATCCCTCACCGTTTATAGCCGATAAAGCAACAACTTGTGGCTTTTGTTTGGATATTATATCTTTCTTTTTTTTCTCATCAAACAAATCAATTTTATTTAATACCTCAATGTATTTCGGAGATTTTTCGAAATCGTTAAAACCCAAACTTTCTAAAACACTCAAAACATCATTTTTCTGTTCTTTGGTATTTGATGAGGCAATATCCCTTATATGAACTACCAAGTCTGCCGATAATACCTCCTCCAATGTTGCTCTAAACGACATTACTAATTCATGAGGTAAATCCGAAATAAATCCTACCGTATCCGACAACACGACCTCTCGGCCTGAAGGCAATTTTATCTTACGCATTGATGGATCCAAAGTTGCAAAAAGCAGATCTTTGGCAAATACATCACTATTACTCAGCTTATTAAATAATGTCGATTTTCCGGCATTGGTATATCCTACAAAAGCAACCGACGCATAAGGAACTCGTTTTCTGGCGCTTCGTTGAATTTGGCGAGTTTGCTTAACTTTTTCCAAACTTTGCTTTATCTTTAGGATTTTATCATCAATAATACGTCTATCCAACTCGATTTGAGTTTCTCCGGGACCACCTAAAAATCCGGCGCCGCCTCGTTGGCGCTCAAGGTGTGTCCAACTTCGCACTAAACGACTACGTTGATAAGTTAAATGGGCAAGCTCGACTTGAAGTTTTCCTTCTTTTGTCTGTGCTCTTTCGCCGAAAATTTCTAATATCAGAGCAGTCCTGTCAATAACTTTTACTTGAAATTTCTTTTCTAAATTGCGCTGTTGTATCGGAGTTAACGAACAATCAAATATAACCAATTCTATCTTTTGCTCGTCGATTTCTTTTAACAGACGGTCAATTATCCCCTGCCCGACCAATGTCGCCGGCTTTACATTTCTTACTTTTGCTATTTCTTTATAACAAACTTCTAAATTTATGGCCAAAGCCAAACCTTCCGCTTCTTCCAATCTGGAATCGGCAGACAATGATATCTTTTGCCCTAATATATCGGGAAAAACTATTCCGGCCTTTATGGCAGGTTTATCACAAAACTCAACAAATGACAATTTTTCTTAAAGCTCTACGGCTTCACCCGGCATAATTGTTGAAACGGCATGTTTGTATATAAGCTGTGTATGACCATCACGACGAAGTAACAAAGATTCGTTATCAAAATATGTGATAATTCCTTGTAATTTAACACCATTTACCAAAAATACGGTAACAGAAATTTCTTCTTTTTGAAGTTTGGTCAAAAAATCATTATTTTTTTCACTCATAGGTTTTATCCTTTTTATTATCTTATTTCGTTCAATTTTAATAATATTTTTTTTAATATGTCAAAGATTTTTAACAAAAAACATGTTCTGTTTGTTTTATCATTGATGAATCCACATAAATAAGAAGCAAGTCATTTACCTCAAGCTTTGATGTCGGATCAGGATATATTAACTCTTCTCCGCGAAGCAACGCAACAACACGACAAGTTTTAGGTAAATTAAGCTCTCCGATTTTTTTGTGACAATAATTGACTTCGTCTGCCAACTTAATTTCCCATATTTCTCCCATTCCTCTGGCGATTGAATATGCTTCGCGCAATTTTGCTCGTCTTATTTCTTTTAACATATTTGAGATTGTAACAGAACTTCGATCTATCAATATATTATCCGTATTACTGAACATCAAATTATTATACGAAGGAGTATTAATTACTGATATTGTTGTTCCTACACCGCTTTTTGATGCCAATAATGAAGCAAGTAAATTATCTTTATCATTATCTGTAACGGCAATGGCTGCGTCAGCATGGGATAAATCAGCTTCTTTTAATATTACATCACTCATCATTTCGCCATGAATTACAACAGTTTGATTTAATTTTCTGGCCAATGCTCGTGCTTTATCCAAATTTTCTTCAACCAACCGTGATGAAATTACCGTATCATCGTCTTCTATTTTGCTTCCCATATATTCGGATATCTCATTTCCTCCGAAAATAACCAATCTTTCATTTGCCGGTTTTTCCAAACCAAACGCAGATATTGCATTATATACTTTTTCTGCTTCGACAAGAATGTTTATTTGGTCATTATTTTGAATTACATCATACATATCCGGTAAGAAACTTATATTATTTCTGATAATATTTATAAATCCGATATTTAACCCTTCTTGACGAGATAGCTGTACCAGCGGAATATTTAACAAAGGACAATTCTCATTTATATTTAAGGTTAAAATATAATACTTTTCATTAAATACCGGTAAAATTCCACAACTTCCCGGATATTGTAATATCTTTAAAATTTGCTCAGCAATGTCAATATTAGGTGAAATCAACAAATCAACCGGAACGTGATTATCATTATATAACATTCCCCACAAAGGATCGGTAAATGTTTCGGAATTTACACTGGCTATTTTTTTAGGAATCGCAAAAAGTGTATATGCAAGTTGGCAAATTATCATATTTACTTCATCTGATTCGGTTAACGCCAATATCATATCACAATCTTGAGCGCCGGCTCGTTCTAAAACATCCGGATGTGAAGGTTTTCCTAAAACAGGTAAAACATCAAACTCTTTTGAAACATCATCAAGATTGCACTGATTATCATCAATAACGATAATATCGTTATTACCTTTTACCAAATAACTGACAGCACTTTTACCTATTTGACCGGCTCCGCATACAATAATTTTCATCTTATTGTTCCTTATATAAATTTTCTTCATTAAAAAAATTGTTGATTTCGGCTATAGCACTTTCCATATTATCTATACGCACATATTTTTCCCTGAATTTTCTGGCATCTCGCAATGTTTTGCAATACCAACAAACATATTTTCGAGATAATGCCAAAGCTAATTTTTTGCCATAATAATCTTCTAATTCTTTTATATGGAAAAGCAATGTTTGTTTTACAATATCTATAGATATTTTTTGTGGCAATGTTCCTTTTTCTAAAAATTCATGAGTTTGAGCAATAAGCCATGGGCGACCTAATGTCGCACGACCTATCATTACTCCGTCAGCCTTGGTATATTCTAACATCTCTTTAGCTTTTTGCGGGCTGTCGATATCACCGTTACCGATAACTTTTATTTTAACCGCATCTTTAACTTGTGCAATAATATCCCAATCGGCCGTACCGGAATAAAAATCGGATCTTGTGCGACCGTGAACGGTAATATATTCAGCACCGCAATCTTCGCACATCTTGGCAAATTCAACAGCATTGACACTATTGTTATCCCAGCCTTTTCTAAACTTGACACTAACCGGAAGTTTAGTTGAGTTTTTAACCGAAGTAATAATTTCGGCAGCCAATTTTGTATCCTTCATTAAATATGATCCGGAATTGTTTGATACAATTTTTTTGACCGGACAACCCATATTTATATCAATAGAATATGCACCCAATTCTTCGGCCAATTTTACGGAATCGACAAACAACTCCGGATTTCCGCCGACTAATTGCACAATGACCGGATATTTTTCATCTCTGACATCGGCAATTTTATAGGTTTTGGGATTTTTTCTTGATAAGGCATTTATAGCAACCATTTCCGATACAATGTTTCCTTTACCGAATGAATTTACAAGTTTGCGCATCGGCTTATCGGTAATACCGGCCATGGGTGCTAAAAAAACTTTGCTATCTAATCCGTTTATTGTCATTTATACCTTAAAATCAAATTCTTTATTATTTTTGAAATCCAAACCATCTATAACTGTAGGCTTTTTATCGGAATTT
This sequence comes from Alphaproteobacteria bacterium, assembly GCA_045633825.1. Lineage (GTDB taxonomy): Bacteria > Pseudomonadota > Alphaproteobacteria > RF32 > CAG-239 > CAZU01. The sequence goes on from JAZQZB010000058.1 coordinate 5,937, forward strand.
GCTACCATGTTATAAGTTTCGGCAACATATTCACTGTTAGCAGGAAAGCTTTGTCCTAAAATTGAATAAGCATTTTGAGAATCGACAAGTTTATATGCCTGATTTTGAACTGCCGGAGATTTAATACGTAATTCATACACTCCATCAGCAAAATCATCATTTTTCTTTTGATGTTTTTGCTTTATCTTTACAGCTATGTCGGCAATTTGTTTGTGTAAACTGTCAACATAATTATTTATCGGCGCCCTACTCAATATTGTTTAACTCTCTTATCTAATTTTATCCATTGCTCTGGCTAAAATGTAGTACAATTTACCTAAATCAGCATCAGATATAATAGCCATTAAAGCTGCAGAATGTTCGTGTGATTTTGATTTTTCGACCAATATTTCAAATTCTTTTAAGTAATTTGTAACGAGTTTTCTCAAATCAATATTCTTCTCAAACTCTCGTTTTAATAAAGCAACTTGCGCATTATTCATATTTTTTACAATCGAACGAATAAATACTTGAGTATCTCCATGATAGAATTTCTTCCATAAATCTTCCTCATCTTTCGGGTGTAATAAACGATTTACATCAACCGAAATATTTTCCAAAATACTGATAATCTTTCCGGCATCTTTCAAGAAAGTATCAACACGAACATCTTTATATGAACCGATAAGTTCTTTCATAACTTTATCTGCTTTTACGGTATGTTCATCCAAAATTTTTGCTTGAGTATTTACCGTATCATTAAAACGAATAGCTTCTTTAATAAGACTCTGACCTTGAACTTCAAAATTCTTTCCGGCTTTTACCAAACTATCGACACTGGTATTAACTTTTTGCACCGTATCATCAGCTATCACGGTTAATGCTTGTGATTGCTTCACAAATACCTCTCCTGATGATAAAATATTATTTGAAATTCTTTCGGCATTAGCTGCTGCCTCACCGACAGATGCTCGAATTTTATCACCTGATTTTTCCAAATGGATAGCACTCATTTTGGTTGCTTCATCCATTTCCATACTTAATTTTTTCAAATCTTGGCCCAAACTTTTTACTTTATCATAAGCATCATTAGCCCTATCGGCTAATTGATTTGAAGTATCATTAAGCACGGTATTAAAACAATCAACCAATTTTTTAGTGTCTTGAGAAATTTGAACCATCTTATCACTTTGAGCCGCTATCAAATTATTAATTTCAAATACACCGGTTGAAGTTTCTGCCGTAACTGTATTAAATCCGGCAATATATTTTTCATACTCTTTGAATACACCATTAATGTTTTCAATAGAGTGGAAAATTGATGTGTCTAAATCTTCGCAAGATTGATTTAAACGTAAACTTGTTTGATCAATATTTTTAATTGATTCTTTTGAAGCCTTATTAATAGCATCACAAGCTTTCAACAATCTGTCACCTAACACATCAAATTCATATGATAACTTGCTTGTTACATCAAATATTTCACCTGTATTTGATTTAAATAACGCATTTATATCTTGCATCTTTGTTGCAACATCAACCGACGCATCGGTCAAATATTTGTATTGTTGAGCTATGGATGCCTCTCCCAAACGAACTTGAGTTACAACATTATTTACAACTTCCGATATATTATTTTTCTGTTTTTCCAAAACATCGGAAATTGTTTCATTTTGAGATAATAATTTCATTCCGATATTTTCAACATATCTTGTATGATCTTGTAATTTTTTCCAACTATTATCAGCATCATCGGATAACTCTTTATATATTGTTTTTAATCTATCTTCACCATCAGACATTTCTTTGACGGTTTCGCTTATATTATTTTTAATATTATTTACACCGTCTTCAAAGCCTTGAATATGTTGATCTATAATATTTGAAATTGAACTTATTTTGTTAATGGTTTCATCAACGGTTTGTTCTGCTAATTGATGTTTTTCTGACAGTAATTTTTCAATTTCAACCAATTCTTGAACTAATTTTTGCGAATTAACAACTACTGATTCAGTCTTTCTTTCAGCATCTTCTTCTAAAACAACTAATTTAGCAAATAATTTATCGGCACCTTCTTCAACACCGGACACTTGTTTACGTAATGTTTCAGCCATTTTATCAGTGTTTTCCGATACCTTATTGCAATATTCATAAAAATTATTTTCCTGCTGTTTGAGCATAATTGTCAAAGTTGCAACTTTTTCATCTAATCCGGATACGGCAGAATTAATATATTCAGAAGCTGATTTCGAAATTTCGTTTACAGCCTCACCTTTTTGAGCAAATTCATTAATGGATTTAGACAACATTGCATCACTGGAGGTCGTTACTTCATCAAATTTTTGCGTACATTTATCTAATGATTTAGTGATAACTTCGGTTTTTTCACTAATATTATTTGCTAACATTTCCATGTTTTGACTTTGTTTCATCAAAACATTTTCAAATTGATTAACTTTGGAAAGTGTTTGGTTAGTCGATAAATCAAAATTATTTGCCTGTTCTGAAAGATTATCGGTAATAATTTTACTTTTAGTAACCGTTTCATTGCATTGTGACAACATTTTAGAGATATTTGATTTTAACATTTCCAAAACATTAACAGCATCTTTTTCCAAGTTGGCAGATGATTCTGATAACTCACTTATTTGACGTTTCAATTCATTTTTAATTTCTTCAACTCGAGCCGCAGTTTCCGTAATATGTTTTTGTTGTTGAGACATTGAAGCTTCGCTGATTTGACTTTGAGTTACCACTATTGATGACGCTTCCGTCAAACTTGCAGTATGCTTTTGCATCAACTGTGCTACCTTATTTAGATTTTCTGTTGATTGATGTGTATGAACTATTAAATTTTCCGTAGAATTTGCAATATCCTTTTCAGCCTGTTGTAACTGATTTAATCCGCCGGCCATAACTTTTTGCAATTCGGAATATCTATTATTTAAAATATCCGTTAAATTGACAATCTTATCAGAAGAACCTCTGCTTATAACTTCAAATTCTTGAGATTTTTCATTTAATTTTTCAACATAATTTATAATATCACTATTTGCTATTGCTACTTTTTTATCAAAAACTGATATATTATCATTAAGAACAGTTTCAACATTTTGCATCGAATCAATGACTTTCATTGAAACATCTTTGATATTATCTACCTGAAGACTTATAGAATCTTCCAAATTAGAAGTTCTGACCATCAATTTATCAATTTCTTGAGCAACATTATCACTGTATAAAACAAATCTTTTATTAACGTCATCTGTTTTATCGTCCAGTGCATTAATAAATGCATTTATTTCCTGATTATGTTTGGTGAGTGATGAACCTAATTTTTGAATTTGATTTTCAACATTATTATCCATGTTATTAATAGCATTTTCAACACCGGCATTAATATTTTCAATATTTGTTTCCGTTTTTTGAACTATTTCATCTATTCTATCGTTTAAATCTTTTCCGCTTTCTTCGACTATCAACGCCATTCTTTGACTTTGATCGGTTAAAACATTTTCTAAATTAGCAATTTCTTTTGCCATTGTTGTTTTTACAATATTGCAGTTAGACATTGCCATATCGGCCGTTTGCTTCAGTTGAGATGAATGTTTTTCTATTGTTTCAAGATATTCATCAAATGTTCTGGAAGAATTAGAAACAACATTACTCATATATTCTACCGTTTTTTGAACATCACTGTTTGCTGTTCGGCTTATTTGACGCAAATTTTCAGATAAATTATTTATTTCATTTATTTTAGGGGTAATTCTTTCAAATAATGATGCCAAATTTTTCTCTATACTTTCCCCGCCTTCAACAAATTCATTATTAATTCTTGAAAGGTTTTGACTGGAAATTTGTGCTTTGTTTAAAATATTTTCAAAGTTTGACATGAGAAATTTTACGCCATCACTCAATTCAACAATAGTTTTTGTAGAATAATTATCCAGCTTTCCGACTAATTTGGCAAAATCATCAACATTGTTTTTAATTGCATCTTTAATTTGGGAAGTTTGTTCATGGGCAAGTTTTGAAACTTGTTGCAATTCAACAACTTGTGATCTGATAGCATCAGCCATGGCTTTTGCTGTTTGGGGGGCATTATCTTCAGGGTAAACCAACTGATTCATATAAGCACGCAAAAATTTGGCTTCTTGCTTAAATGAGGAACCTCTATCAATATAGGCCATAACTACCCATATTATTGCCAAAGGTAATGTTACTCCGGCTAAAAATCCGCCGAACTCATCAGGCATCATCAAAAATAAATTAGACCAACCGAAAAATTGAGTAATATAAATTAATACAATGGCAAACCACAAAATGCTTATACCAATCATAAGCTTGTGCAAGTGATTGTTTAACCACGATGTTTTTTCATCAAGTTCTATTTTGTTTTGAATATTTTGATTGTTTTGTTCTTCATTCATAAATTTCGGCAAAGCCACATTACTAACTGTGTCAGCTGTTTTATATGACATCTGATAAATTCCCCATAAAATAAAAATTCCCCAAGGCCTTTGACAGACCTTGAGGTATTATAGTCATATTTTTTTAAATTGGAAATATTATCGCTTTAGAAGAAGCGTTTATCCACAATCTTTATTGATTACTCATCGACCTTTTTTTGCATTATATAACGAAGTTTTTGCAAAGCTTTCAGTTGCATCTGATTTTCCGATAAATTTGCCGGTACGATAACCACTGCTTCAATACCTGTTTTGGTTTCGATTGCCGTCACTTTTACCGAGGATCCCTGTTTTATATATTCAAACAAAACTTCTGCCATATTTCCTACTTCAAAAACTTATTATTCTTTGAAAATCCGAAAGGTGCCAGCTTTCCGACTTGAGCTCGATGTCCCAGCCATGTCATCAAATCTTTTTCTACACTGATGCCACCGGAACGATTATATGAAAATCCGTCTGCTTCATTAAAGATTTGTATATCGCTCAATCCACCGTCTTTGTACTTTTGTAAACATACACCATGACCTCGGGCAATAGTGGGGATTTCTTCCAGCTTAAAGACCAAAATCTTTCTGTTTTCCCCGACCAAAGCTATCATATCGCCGGTTACTTTTTTACAAAACATAGTTGTTTCGCCTTCGGCAACATTCATAATCTTGCGCCCCTGTCTGGTTTGAGCAATAAGGTGATTTTCATCTACAATAAATCCATAACCTTTGTTTGAGGCAATTACATAACTTGTTTTGGGCTCGTATACAAACATATCAGTTATGGTATCATTATTGCCCAAATCGACCATAAGTCTTAAAGGCTGACCAAAACCGCGACCTGAAGGTATATCGCAAGCATTGATATTGAAAAACTTGCCGACACTATCAAACAAAATAATCTTATCGGTAGTCTGCGCGTGAATTGCCAACAACAACGAATCGTCATCTTTAAACTTAAATTCTTCGGTTAGCGGCACATAGCCTTTCATACAGCGTATCCAACCTTTTTGTGATAATATAACCGTAATCGGCTCTTTTTCAACCAAAGCTTCGATGGAAATGTCAATATTTTCGACATCAACCTCGGCAAACTCGGTGCGACGACGACCAAGTGCCGTCTTCTTACCGAATTTGTCTTTAATAACTTTGATTTCTTCGGCAACTTTTTGCCAACGCAGACCTTCGTCTGACATTAAAGCATCGAGTTCAGCCTTTTCGGCTGTCAAATCATCAAATTCTTTTTTGATGTCAGCTTCTTCCAACTTGCGTAAATTACGCAATTTCATATTCAAAATTGATTCAGCCTGAATTTCTGTCAATGAAAAACGGCTCATCAATGATGTTTTAGGCTCATCATCTTCCCTGATTATGCGAATTATCTCATCTAAATTGAGATAAGCAACCAAATAGCCCGACAAAATTTCCAAACGATTGATAATTTTTTGCAAACGGTGAGATGTGCGACGCTCCAATACTTTGATACGATGATTTAAAAACTCGCGTAAAACTTCAGCAATACTCATAACTCTGGGTACACCGTCAGAATCCAAAACATTCATGTTCATATTAAATTTGGTTTCCAATTCAGTGTTTTTGAAGAGTAATTCCATAAGCATATTGGCGTCGACATTGCGATTTTTCGGTTCTAAAACAATGCGAACATCTTGAGCGGATTCATCTCTGACATCAGCTAAAAGCGGAACTTTCTTTTCTTGCAAAAGAAGTGCAATCCGTTCAATAAGCTTTGATTTTACGACCTGATAAGGAATTTCCGTGACAACAATCTGATATTGTCCCAACCCCAAATCTTCTTTTTCCCACTTGGCTCTTACTCTAAAATTGCCCTTTCCTGTTGTATAAGCATCTAAAATGGTTGAAAACTTATCAACGATAATACCTCCGGTCGGAAAATCAGGACCTTTTAATTTTTTGACCAAATTTTCGATTGTAGCATCAGGCTTTTCAATCATATACAAAAGCGCATCACAAACTTCGGACAAGTTGTGCGGAGGAATATTGGTTGCCATACCGACGGCAATACCGTTCGAACCGTTACACAACAAATTCGGAACGGCAGAAGGCATTACGACAGGTTCTTGTTCTTCGCCGTCATAAGTATCACGAAAATCAACCGCATCTTCGTTCAAACCTTCCATTAAAGCAATAGCATATTCGGTAAGCCTTGCTTCAGTATAACGCATGGCTGCAGGGCTGTCACCGTCAATATTACCAAAGTTACCCTGCCCGTCAACCAAAGGATAGCGCACCGAAAAATCTTGTGCCAAACGACACATTGCTCCATAAACCGAAGAATCACCATGCGGGTGATACTTACCGATAACATCACCGACCACACGAGCACATTTCTTAAAGCCTGATTTCGGATCCAAGTGAAGCTGACGCATAGCATACATCAAACGACGATGTACAGGCTTCAAACCATCTCTGACATCAGGAAGCGAGCGGGAAACAATAGTCGACATAGCATAAGACAAATAGCGAGAACTTAACTCTTCCGCCAATGCAACCGTTTTAATTTTTTCTTCTGTATTATCCATTGATAAACCTTAATCTTTCTTTATAATTTCTGCCAAACTATCACGACAAATCGGAAATTTCAAGCCGTGATTTTGAAAAAAGTTTTTATTGAGGAAAAAACCGGTCATTTTAAGCAAATCTTCGACTTCCTCATGAGTGGGATTAAAATTATGCTCAACAACAAATTTGGGATATTTAAACAATCTATCTTTATAAGGTTCTCCGACTTGTTTGCAAACCGCTTTGGCACTTTTGGGAGAAACATATTCCAAATTTTCAGTTGTTGACGTGGCAGAACATTCACTTAAATCAATACCGACGCCCAAAAAATCAAGCAAATAAAATTCATATAAAGAATAATGAGTTAGCCAATTATCTTCATTTATCAGATTAACAAAACTTTCAACTAAATAATAAAATCTTTCTAAAGGTTGAAGTTCCGGCAAACACATATCGTTTAAAGTACAAAAACATGATAAAGCTGTTAATTTTTGCGGTGATGACATAAAATTTACGGCATTTGGAGTTATTAACTCAACCGTTAATGAAAGCATATTATCATCAACACGTGACCACGCATCAATTTTTATTAAATTACCGAGTTGAAATGTTGCTAAATTCTTTTTAGAAACACCTGATTTTACATAACCGCAAACTTTGCCGTAATTTTTACAAAGTACGGTTAATATTAAAGATCTTTCGCCGTGTTTTCGGCAATTTATTATGTATCCTTCATCAGTAAACTTCATAAATACAACTTTATATTTTCAGTTAATTTCGGTCAATAAAAAAGCTCCAGATAAACACAATCCGGAGCTTTATTTTAGTAAGATGTCAGAGATTATTAACCGACTACTTTCAATTTATTATCTATTTCTGAAATATTTCCGCCTGATAAAACTTGATATTCTGCTGTTGACGGAGTTAATACCGGTAAATCACTATAAAAGTCTGTAATTTTTGACTTTGTAATATGATCATATTCTTTCAAATAAGATAATATCGGTCTCATATCTCTTAAAGGAATAGTATTCGGGCCATCTGACATAGCTTTATCAGGATTTTCATGGGTTTCGATAAATAAACCACCAACACCTACAGCTATTGCCGCACGAGCTAAAACAGGAGCAAATTCTCTTTGTCCACCAGTCGATGAGCCTTGTCCTCCGGGTTGTTGTACAGAGTGTGTTGCATCAAAAATCACCGGACATCCCGTGTCTTTAATCATACGAGGGAAACCTCTCATATCAACAACCAATGTATTGTAACCGAAAGAACTTCCTCGTTCGGTAATGCATACATTCGGATTACCGGAATCAACTGATTTTTTAACTAAATTAACAACATCCCAAGGTGCTAAAAATTGTCCTTTTTTAATATTTACCACTTTGCCTGTTTTAGCTGCTGCAACAACCAAATCAGTTTGACGACATAAAAAAGCCGGAATTTGCAAAACATCAACGTGTTTAGCAACTTCGGCACATTGATTTGCTTCATGTACATCTGTAACTATCGGAATATTGTTGTACAACTTTTTAATTTCATCAAAAGTTTCCATTCCTTTTTCAAATCCGACGCCACGAGCACCATTTATAGATGTACGATTAGCTTTATCAAATGAGGCTTTAAAAACATAATTTATTCCTAAATCAGAAGTAATTTCAGACATAGCACCACAAATATCGATAGCATGCTGCTTACTTTCGATTTGGCAAGGTCCGCAAAGTAGTGAAAAAGGCAATCTGTTACCTATTTCAAACTTACCTATTTTAATAACCTTTTGATTCATTTTATTTTCCTTTTTTAACGATAACGCTAATTAACGAGTGAGCATATTAGCACAAAATTTGACAAAATCAACTAAAAAATTACACAAAATATATTATATAAAATTCAGCATGTTTTAAATAATCATTTTATTTTAATTAACAACCATTTTAGTGATTTTTACTGTTACGTTATTTCAAAATGTAATACAATTACTATTGACAAGTAAAAAAAAACAAACAAAAATATTGCACAGAATAATAAAACCTATACAAAAGGAGTAAGACTATGGAACTAAAAGGTTCAAAAACCGAAAAAAATTTAATGGAAGCTTTTGCCGGCGAATCTCAAGCTCGCAACAAATATACTTATTATGCATCTAAAGCTAAAAAAGAAGGATATAACATTGTTGCAGCTAAATTTGAAGAAACTGCCAATAATGAAAAAGAACATGCTAAAATTTGGTTTAAATTATTGCATGGTGGTGAAATTCCTTCAACTATGGAAAACTTAAAAGATGCTGCTGACGGCGAAAACTATGAATGGACCGATATGTATGCTCGTATGGCTAAAGAAGCTCGTGAAGAGGGATTCACTAAAATTGCTTCTTTGTTTGATATGGTTGGAAAGATTGAAAAAACTCACGAAGAACGTTACCAAGCTTTGTTAAAAGCTGTTACCGAAGGTACTGTATTTACACGTCCGACAAAAGTTGTTTGGGAATGTGCTAACTGTGGTTGCCGCATTGAAGCCGGTAATGCTCCTGCAAAATGCCCTGTTTGTGATCACCCTCAAGCATATTTCTTTGAATTGCAAGAACAATTTTAATTACTAAACATCAAAATAAAACCCCTTTCATAACGAAAGGGGTTTTTATTTTATTAAAAAATACTACTATATCCTCTTTTCGGATTAATAAATCTTTCTCCTGTAATAAAACGATGATTTTCATTCATTTCATCTATCTTTTTAATATCGTCATCATCTAAAGTTACGGCAAGTGAGGCAAAATTTTCTCTAATACGATCTTCATGTACCGATTTTGGTATAACAATAACACCTCGAGCTATTTGCCAAGCCAATAACACTTGAGCCGGAGTAACATTTAACTTGGTAGATATTTCAACAATACGAGGATGAGATAACAAACTTCCTTGACTGTATTGTGCTCCAAGTGGAGAATATGCCGTAACGGAAATATTATTCTTTATGCAGTATTCAATTAAATCTTTTTGATTGAGTAACGGATGACACTCAACCTGATTTACTGCCGGTATTATTTGAGTTTTAGAAATAAGTTTGGCTAAAGTATCTTCATTAAAATTAGAAACACCGATAGCTTTACAAACACCTTGCTCATAAAGTTTTTCCATTTCGGAATAAGTTTCCCATAAAGGCATATCTTCCAAAGATATCCAATCCTCATCATTTTGCGGCATTTGAGTACCTTTTTTTTGAGCTACAGGCCAATGGATAAGATATAAATCAAGATAATCTAATTTTAGTTCTTCTAATGTTTGTCGGCATGCCGGTTTAACATCTTCAATATTATGAGAATCATTCCATAATTTTGAAGTAATAAAAAGTTCTTCTCTTTTAATATTGTCTTCTTTCATCGCATCTTGCAAGGCCTGCCCCACTTCATTTTGATTGCCATAAACAGATGCACAATCGATATGACGATAGCCGACTTTTAGAGCCCAGCGAACAGCTTTATAAACTTCGCCCGGTGAAGACAAAAATGTTCCCAGTCCGATTATAGGCATTTTATTGCCGACATTCAGGGTAATTGTTTTCATGGTAAAAACTCCTTAATTGAAAATTTGTTACCATTGATATAGTTGTTTGTTTGAGCTTATTAAAGGGATATTATACAAATTCTTTTATAACCGTTTTATCAAGCAATGTTTCAAGCTCTTTTTGGCGATAGTCTTTCAATATATTATCATCAAAAACATCTGACATATTTTGCTTATCAATTTCCGGAAGTCCGGGGTGAATACCTATTTCTACCGATTTATATGAGCTTGGCACTTTGTAGGAATTTAGCTTATCTCGACTTATCTTGCAAGTGTTTACAATACTGTAAAAATAAGTATCTGACTTAAAACCAAACAAAATTTTATTAGCAACAGCACAAGATATAAGCACCAAATTTTTTATCAAACCGCCGTCGGTCAACCATTCTTTCGTTTTGGTTTGTCTGATGGTGGTAAAAGGATTTTCGTTCACATAGCGAATACGTGGAATATTATATTCTTCCGCCAGTTCCATACAAGCCTTAAAAATTGAGGGTATCATATGAATATGACGATGTGAATCAAGATGTGATAAATTTATACCACAAGCTTGAGCCTTTTCAATTTGAGCTTTTATTTCCTTTTTAGCCTGATTTTTCAATTCTTTCGGATATAATAATGACAATACGGCCAGATTAACAAAACCATGCTTAAATTTACCGTTTTCATTGACCAACAGAGGAATTTCTTCTTTGGGAAGTACTGAATTTTCATTAGTCAAATTAGCATGAAGTCCTATATTCAAATCGGGCATCTGTTTAGCCATTTCCAAAGCCTGCGGAACATATTTTAAGGTTATCATAATACTGGTTGAATTTAAGATACCTTGAGTATGAGCCTTAAAAATTGCTTCATTTACACCTTTGGAAATTCCGAAATCATCGGCATTGAATATCAAATCTACCATTATTTCTTTTCGCCTTTTTCACTATCTTTATATTCGGCAATATATAATGGGCGTTTTTTTACTTCCATATGAATTTTGCCGATATACTCACCGATAATTCCAAGCACAATTAACTGAATTGAGCCCAAGAAAATTACGGTGGTCATAATTGTTGCATAACCCGGAGTCGGATGACGCAAAATAAAATGTTCAATTATTACATACAATCCCAAACAGCCCGAAACAAAAGCAGATATCAAGCCTAAATATATTGACATTCTTAACGGACGAGTTGAAAACTGGACAATACTGTTAAAAGCTAAAGCTAATGATTTGCGATAGTTATATTTTGAAACACCGGCAAAGCGCTCGGGCGCAACAAAGTCTATGACTTTTACTTTTTCTTTTGGCATTGCCCAAGATAATAAACCTCTGAATAGTCTGTCCTGTTCGTTAAATTTTTTCAAAAAATCGACATAGCTTCTGTCAACAAGTCTGAAATCCGGTGTCTTGGCCGGAATTTTTGTATCTGACAAGAAATTTAAAATTTTATAAAATGCGGCTGCGCAAAAATTATAAAACTTTGAAGTAGCTTGATTTTCGACCCTTTTGGTCAAGACAATATCATCACCAGCCTGCCAATATTTTACCATATCTTTGATATAGTGTGGCGGATGTTGCAAGTCGGCATCCATAAATATCACGGCATCACCGATAGAATAATCCATACCGGCAGTCATAGCAATCTCGTGACCGAAATTGCGTCTTAAGTGAACAATTTTTACATGAGAATCTTTTTTTTGCAGTTTTTGACATTTTTCATAAGTATCGTCCGAAGAGCCGTCATCTACAAAAATGAGCTCATAAGTCTTTAACGGCAAGTCTTTCATCACCTTTGTAAGCTCTTTGTGTAATTCATTTACACTTTCGCCTTCGTTATATGCCGAAATTACAACACTGATACTATCTCTCATTTTTTTATTCTCCTTTAATAGAGCCATAATATAACTTATATTCTTTTGTCTTTCCTAACATATTTTTTGTCTTTAGTAAATATACTTCAGGTTTTGATAATTTTGCAAAGGTTTTTTGATAATTTTCATACTCCCATAAATCTTCCGTAACAACCAATATACCTTTTTTGTTTACATCTTCCATGTTTATCCATGGATTTTCTTTTGGTGACATTAAAAACAAAACTTTGGGATGATTTTTTGAGTATGAGCCCAAAGTTGAGGCCAACCACACACTTCCTCCGACATATTCATAGTTTTGAGCTTTTACATAATCGGTAAAATCAGCTGCATTTAACTTAAACTTTGCTGAAGTAGTGAATAGAACCTGCATCACAAAAGCAAAAGCAAACAAGAATAATGCACTCCAGCAGGCTTTGAGCATCGGTTTGTATGATTTTGCAATATTAAAAGGAAAATATACAAAAAAACAAACACCAAGCAGGTACATTACCGGAGAACCCCACATACTTTTTAATTTTATACCCAAAATAAGTGAAATTGAAACCATTATCAGAACCGGCAAAATACCGACCATAAAAAGAATTTTTTTATCGTTTTTATCAATGTTGCTTTTTTCTTTCGGACTGAATTTATAAGCAACAATCAAAACTATAAATGCAAATAAAGATGTTAAAATTTGTGAGCCTAAAAATTTGAGCGGATACAAAAGATGAGCCAATCCATAGGGAAGACTTTTACCACCTTGTGAACGACCTAAAAAGTAGTCAAACACAAAATAGTCGTGATTATGAAGCCATATCAAGTGCGGAATTATCACACCTATTCCCAATATTGCGCCTAAATATAATTTCCATGATTTTAAACAAGCTCGGCCTTTACGAGTTGTTATGAGATAACAGGCAAAACATATAAGCAAAATACCGGAAACATATTTAGTTAAAATATTTAAACCGCAAAATAATCCGAACAATAACCAATCGGATAATTTATTTTTAGTTACTGCCAAATAAAAATGATAAGTAACCGCAGGCCATAACATCAAAGCAATGATGTTTACATTATATTCCGGTGTTACCATATTGTAATATGCCACACCTTCTAAAATAAGGGCTGCAATAAGTGATTTTTCTTCACTCAAAAATAAACGAGCAAATTTATATATATAAATCAATCCGCCGATTATAAATATCTGGCTTAATACATATAATGAAGCCGGATGAGAAGTTATTTCATATATCAATGATGCAAAAAAGCCCGATACGGGCGGATGTTTGTTTGTACCCCACTCGCCGATAAATCCCCAAACAAGTGCTTCGGAAGAATCCATCGGAAGATTAGGACGCAAAATAATCGGTAATATTGACCAAACTAAAAAATGAATAAAAAGAAAAAATCCGAAAGTTTTATTTAGTTTCATATAAAATTTCCCATACAAATATTTAATACTGATTATCTTATAATTTAGAAAGATAAAAGCAAGAAAAAAAGCACTCTTTCGAGTGCTCTTTTTATTAAAAAAATTCAACTGATTACCAAAATTTTACTTTATCAAGCAAACCGTTAACTTCTTCACCGGCTTTATTTTTTGCTTCATCAATTACTTTATTGGCTGCATTATTAACAATATTTTTAGCCTCGGTTAAATATTTTGTAACAACAGAAGTTGCGTTGAACAATATTTTATTAAATATGTCAGTGACAGTTTCTTGAATATTCATTTTTTCTCCCTGTTCACCGATACCGTTAATTTCGATAGCAGGCATATTTAATGTCAAGGCCTCTTGTTGTAAAGGAACAACAGCACTTAAAGAACCTCCGTCAACAACAACTTTTTTGATGATAACATTTTTTGAAGATGTTGCTTCGACAGGTTTTTCTTCTTTAACTTCGGTTTTTACTTCTTGAGTATCTGAAGTTTTGGAAGATGCGGTATTTTTAGCAATATTTTGTTGAATTTGCATCACATTGCTGGTTGATAAATCAGGCATTTCATAAGTTAAAGCAATACCGTTAACAGATACTTCATCAACAACTATTGTATCAGTAAACAGGCTTGATACATTTACCTTTACAAAAATACGTCCCAAATTAATCAAATTCGGGGTTTTATAACCTTCAGGATTGGCAACCGTCAAACCCTTAACTTCAGCTTCACCGGAAAACGGAGAAAATCTGAAACCGTCTAAATTTACTTGAGTTCCGACAATTTTCGTACCTACAGTATTAACTGTGTTTTTTACCAAAGGTTCTAAATAAAACAATACTCCCACAACAGCTACAACTATCAATAAGAGCAATCCGAATAACGAATATTTTAATGCTTTCATCTTATAATTTCTCCTAAAAAAAATATAACTCGTGTGTATATTTATATTACAATTTCAAATTAAAGCAAGTTTTTATTTGTTTGAATTTTCAAGTTTTAATGAATGAAGACCGTTTCGACACAATTTAGTGTATATAGGTTTATCAAGATTGAACAATTTAATGAGATTTGACGGTTTTTGAGAACAATATAAATCTGAACAAGTTACTTTACCGTTTTTAATTGTTTTTATTAAACCGCTCGGAAGTTCTGATTGACCTATACACGATGATAAATATACGAAACATTCGTCATTATCCTTCAAATTTTCTACGGCAAGCTGTCTGGCGTATATATTCAAAGTAAGATCAGCTTTTGTTGCATCTTTGGTCCAAGGAGAACCGCCACCTATCGGACAAGCTGCAGAATAAAAATCGCAAGCTAATTTACGTCCTGTAATACCGCAATCTGCAATAGAAGAATGATAAGTATAACAACCGGTACCGTTTATGATTATATTTTTGGGTTTTTCGCCCAAAGTTTCTATAATAAAATCAATTAAATTTTCTTCTTTTAACATTGGAATTGCCACAATAGCAGTTTCAATATTATCATCATTCAAAGTAATTTGAGTTTTAATATCTAAACCTAAATTTTTTGATTTTAAGGCTTTTTCATACAAAGCATTATTTAACTTACGCGCCAAATATAATTCTTTATTGATATTTCCCTCACCTTTACACGCATATCCGACAAAAACTCCTTGATCTCCCCAACCGTCTTGTTCAACACCTTGATTTATTTCCAAAGATTGTTGTCCAATCAAATTAATAACTTTTATTTTTTCCGGATTAATGGCACATTTGCCCCAAATTTTTGAATATTCTTCAGTATAACCGATTTCTGCCAAAGCATCTGTAATATACTGATTTACATTTTCTAACGATACATTCCCTTTAATTTCGCCACCTAAAACAACCGTGTTATCTTTTATCATAACTTCAACGGCATATTTAACGCATTTATCTTGTTCAAGCATGCGATCTAAAATATAACTTGAAATATAATCGGAAATTTTATCAGGATGTCCTAATGACACCGCTTCTGCTGTTTTTTGCATTTACTATTCTCCTTATTTAGTCCTCTGTTGCGGGACAAGTCAGGTTAAATCCACATCGAAATTGTCCTAATTAACAACTTCGGATTATATTTCATATTTTTTGATAATATTGTCAAGTGCTAAATTTAATTTGTAATTTTTTTTAATTTATGATAGTCTTATTTGGTAAGGAGAATATTATGATGCACAAAAATGAAATTATCGAACAAGAAATTCAAAAAATTGTAGATAAAGTTTCTAACAGACAAATTGAAACAAATATCTGCCTTACTCCCAGACAACTCGATATTATTTCACAACTTAATGAATTTTGTGCCAATAAAATTCTTAATGATACAGAAGTTGAAAAAGATCCAAGAAAAATTTCATACAAAACCAATGAAGAAGTAAAATATGCTTTAACAGCATTGTGCTTAAGTGTGGTTTTATCAAATCATCGGTCAAAAATTAAATATAACAAAGAATTTTTTGAAGATAATATTTATGTAGAATCTCCTACCCCTGATATTTTACGTTTAAGATTTGAAAAAATGGAAAGCTATATTGCCGAAGAAGCCATAAATCCCGAACTTGTTTTTGATTGGATGGTATATCGTGATTTTGAAGGGCGAGGAATTTATGCCTTAATAAATGAAAAAATGAACGGAATCGAATTAGATGAATATAATGCCGGGGGTTGTCCCATTTATGAATTTGCTCGTTTTCAACGTAAATATCACGACTACAAAAAACGTAAAGAAACAATGAATAAAGAAAGTGCTCAAAAAGCTTTCAGAAACGCCGTTGCACAACAAGTGGCTGCACAAATCA
>JAZQZB010000059.1:0-48118 GCA_045633825.1 Alphaproteobacteria bacterium
CACCGCCAGCTTCGGCCAATACTTTTGTAATAGCTGCTGTCAATGTAGTTTTACCATGGTCTACGTGACCGATTGTTCCAATGTTGCAGTGAGGCTTTGTGCGCTCAAACTTCTCTTTTGCCATTTTAAATTTTCTCCAAAAATAAAATTAAGTTAATTAAATAAAATTTTTATATCAGATTTTCGCTTTTAACGAGAAAGATGGTGCGGTTTCCAGGAAAGTTGAAAATTCTAGTATACAAAGAGGTACATGAATTTTCAACTATTCCGTAAAACCTCGCTAGCTTTCCGTTAAAACGGAAATCTACGAATTTTTAGCTTTTACCTTCTCAGCAATATCCCTCGGCACTTCGGCATAGTGATCAAACACCATTGTAAATTGTGCGCGTCCTTGAGATAAAGAGCGCAATGTGTTTACATAACCGAACATATTAGCCAAAGGAACCTGAGCATCAATTACACGGGCATTAGCACGTTGATCCATGCCGTTTACCAAACCACGACGTGAGTTCAAATCACCGATAATATCGCCCATATATTCTTCAGGGGTAACAACTTCAACCTTCATAATCGGCTCTAACAATTTTGCATCAGCTTGACGCATACCTTCACGGAAAGCAGCACGAGCAGCAATTTCAAAGCACATAACGTTAGAGTCAACTTCGTGATATGCACCATCATAAAGATTACATTTAACACCGGTAACAGGATAACCTGCGATTACACCGGCATCCATAGCCGAACGCAATCCTTTTTCAACACCCGGAATGTATTCTTTCGGTACATTACCGCCGACAACAGTGTTTTCAAATTCAAAACCTGTATAACCTTCAATCGGTTCAAATTTGATTTTAACGCGAGCAAATTGACCGGCACCACCAGATTGTTTTTTGTGAGTATATTCAATATCACAAGCTTTTGTGATAGTCTCACGATAAGCAACTTGCGGTTCACCGACATTAGCCTCAACTTTAAATTCACGTTTCAAACGATCAACAATAATTTCAAGGTGAAGCTCACCCATACCTCTAATGATTGTTTGACCGGAATCAGGATCAGATGAAACTTTGAAAGAAGGATCTTCCATTGCCAATCTTGACAAAGCCAATCCCATTTTTTCAACGTCAACTTTGGTTTTCGGTTCAACAGCCAATTCAATAACCGGATCAGGGAAAACCATGTTTTCCAAAACGATAGGTTTAGATTGATCACAAAGAGTATCACCTGTAGTGGTATCTTTCAAACCGGCCAAAGCAACGATATCACCGGCATTAGCTTCTTTCAAATCTTCACGCTTATTAGCATGCATCAACAACATACGACCGACACGTTCTTTCTTATCCTTAACAGAGTTATAGATATAAGAACCTGAAGTCATTATACCGGAATAAATACGTGTAAATGTCAATGATCCGACAAACGGGTCATTCATAATCTTAAACGCTAAAGCAGACAACGGCTCATTATCATCAGGATGTCTTTCTTCTTCTTTATCGTTATTAGGATTAATACCGATAATAGAAGGAATATCCTTCGGAGACGGCAAATAATCAACAACGGCATCAAGCAAAGGTTGAACACCTTTATTTTTGAAAGCTGTTCCACAAAATACCGGAACGAAATCTTGAGCCAAAGTACCTTTACGAATACATTTTCTCAAAGTTTCAACAGAAATTTCCTTACCTTCCAAATAGTCTTCCATAGCTTGTTCATCTTGCTCAACAGCCATTTCAACCAATTCAGAACGATATTGTTCGGCCTTATCAGCCAAATCGGCAGGAATTTCTTTAATTTCAATCGGAGAATCAGGTGTGCTTCCTGTGTAGATAATAGCATTCATATTAATAAGATCTACAACACCGACAAATGCATCTTCAGCACCGATCGGAAGTTGCATAGCCAAAGGTCTTGCACCCAAACGATCTTTAATCATATCCAAACAACGATAGAAGTTTGCACCGATTCTATCCATTTTATTGCAGAAGCAAATTCTTGGTACACCATATTTATCAGCTTGTCTCCAAACTGTTTCAGATTGAGGTTCAACACCTGCAACCGAGTCAAATACGGTAATAGCACCATCTAATACACGCAAAGAACGTTCAACTTCGACAGTAAAGTCCACGTGCCCCGGAGTATCGATGATGTTAATTCTATGATCTTTCCAAAAACAGGTTGTAGCAGCCGAAGTAATTGTAATACCGCGTTCTTGCTCCTGTTCCATCCAGTCCATCGTAGCAGCACCCTCGTGTGTTTCACCGACTTTGTGGTTAACACCGGTATAATAAAGGATACGCTCTGTAGTAGTTGTTTTACCGGCATCGATGTGAGCCATGATACCGATATTTCTGTACATTTCAAGTTTATGTGTACGAGCCATTGTTTTATCCTTAAGCGTTTCAAATTAAAATTTATAATGAGAGAAAGCTTTGTTAGCTTCAGCCATTCTATGAGTATCTTCACGTTTTTTAACGGCAGAACCCTTATTAGCCAAAGCATCTAACAATTCGTTAGCCAATCTTTCGGTCATTGTTGTTTCCGAACGCTTTTGAGCAGCTTCGATAATCCAACGAATAGCCAAAGCTTGACGACGATCAGCTCTTACTTCCATCGGAACTTGGTATGTAGCACCACCGACACGACGAGATTTAACTTCTACCAAAGGCTTAACATTATCCAAAGCTTCGGCAAAAACTTTCAAAGCGTCTTGTTTAGATTTTTGTGCAATGATATCAAAAGCTGAATAAACGATTTTTTCGGCAACAGCTTTCTTACCATGTTCCATAACATTATTAATAAATTTAGCGACTACCTTATCACCATATTTTGCGTCAGGTAGTACGATTCTTTTTTCAGCTCTATGACGACGTGACATTATCAAATCTCCTTATTTAGGTCTCTTAGCGCCGTAATGAGAACGACGTTGACGACGTTTAGCCACACCTTGAGTATCCAAGGTACCACGAATGATATGATAACGAACACCGGGCAAGTCTTTTACACGGCCTCCTCTAATCAGCACCACTGAGTGTTCTTGCAAGTTATGACCTTCACCAGGGATATAGCTGATTACTTCAAAGCCGTTTGTTAAGCGAACGCGAGCCACTTTACGCAAAGCGGAGTTTGGTTTTTTAGGGGTTGTAGTATAAACCCTGGTACAAACACCTCTTTTTTGCGGGCAAGCTTTCAAAGCCGGAACTTTGTTTCTCTTGACTTTGGGTGTTCGTGATTTACGAATTAACTGATTAATTGTAGGCATCACAAATTTCCTTAAATATTAGTTATTATTACAAAAAACTCACAAAAATGCGATTCCTCGCCTTTTTTGAGTCTCGGCATACTAGATTCATAAAATCAATTAGTCAAGGCTTTTTTTGATAGAAAAATAACACCTCATAAAACTAATGTAATATGAGGTGTTGCTACACGATATTCAATATTTTATTCTTTTTCGGGAATGTTCGGTTTAACATCTTCAACCTTCAAACTCAAATCATTATTTTTTATCCAAGTCTGATTTCGTCCGAACGGTCCGATTTTACCTCTTAAAATCAAATTGCCATTTTCAATCCATGCTTCCGAAGAATAAATTTTTCCTTTTGCCGGATCAAGAATTTTTCCACCCGTAAATTTTTCTCCCGTATCTTCCAAATTCCAAATAATATCCAACCCTAAAATCTTTGGATTTCCTTTAATTCCGACCGCTGTTTTATCAACATTTTTAAACAACTTTACCACTCTGCCGAAAAATTTACCTTCATACTCATAAATTTGAACAACACTTTTTTCTTCACCCGTTTCATCATCAATCGTAGTCCATAATCCTGTTATATTTTCTGCGGCAACAACCGGCGTTACAAACAAAAAAGCAATCAAAAAATAAACATATTTCATGTTAAATCTCCTTCTTATAAAAAATATAACGTCCTTAAAAATATGATTATTTCATCATCATCTCTTTGTCAATAAATTCAAACAAAAAAGGAGAAGCAATAAAATGCCTCTCCTTTTTTACGTTCACCTTTTAAAGATTAAAAAATAAACAAAAAAAGCAAAACTACTCCCGCAACGAATAAAAGCAAATCTGTAAGTAACATCAACCACAAAGACTTTCTGAAGTTAATGACACATTTTCTCAAAGAAATATTATCGGATGAAAACATCCACACACTTCCGAACCTGATTGCCAAAACCATTTTTCCTTCTTCAAGTCTTTCATGACACCTTTTCTCAAAGTCAAAAATCTTTTTAACCGGATGCCAATTCCTTTCCTTAATGGTTAACTTAACTTTACTTTCACCAACTTCCAATTCAGTTATCACCACTTGATCATCTAAAGATAAACCCTCTACATAATAAAGCCTTCGTTCACTATCCTTTTTAGGCGAATAACATTTTACTATTCGACGTCGAGCTGTCTTAAACTTTGCTCTGACCAAAACAATCAATATTTTAATCAATCTGTTAATCACTAAAGCAACAAACAAACACCATAATAAAACAAAAAAACTAAACCCGAACCAATAAACAAATCTTGCCCTTCTGAATTCTTCTTTAGAATTATGACCGGGCCAAAGCCAACTAAGGTTAGTATCAACATACAACGAGGCAACATCACCTTCCGAAAACTCATTTCTAAAGTTACCGGAAACATTTACCTCTCCTGATGTAAGCAAATCCTTAACGACCAAATTGGTTTCATTGCTACCGAAAGTTTGAGATACGGATACAACCTCTACTTCTCCGTAAAAATCAGGTTTACCCAGTGTTAAAATCAATGAGATAACACAAGATACAACGGCTATAACAATCGTTGCTTTAAAAAAACTTTTCATACGCTAATTATTTTATAAGAATTATACTAAAAATACACATTTTACCACACCATAATACTTTTTAATTCATAATGCAAATATTATTTTAAGCCGAATAATTTATGGTACAATTCTTGCATAAGTTATAAAAAAAACTTGCTATCTTAAAATTAAAATCCTAATCTACGCTCTATAATAAAAACAAAATGGAGCTTTCAATATAATGAATGAAAAAGATATTATATCCGCAAAAAAAACCATCGAAACTGAAATTGCGGCCCTACGTGAAATGGAAAACAATTTTGATAAAAGTTTAAGTGATGTTCTCGATGTTTTGGAAAACACTAAAGGAAAGATTATTGTAACAGGTATGGGAAAATCAGGCCATATTGCACGCAAAATGGCTGCAACTTTAGCCTCAACGGGTTCTCCGTCATTTTTTGTACATCCTGCGGAAGCAAGTCATGGTGATTTAGGCATGATAACACAAGACGATACTGTTATAGCCATTTCAAACGGCGGTGAATCAAAAGAATTATCAGATGTTATCGCTACCTGCAAACGCAACGGTATTACTCTTATTGCCATAACCAAAAATCCTGAAAGTTCTCTCGGAAAAGCCGGCGACTATATGTTAAAACTTCCCAATTCTCCCGAAGCATGTCCTCTTGGCATGGCTCCGACCACATCAACAACAGCCACAATAGTTTTAGGAGATGTTATCGCCATAGCTTTGATGGAACGCAAAGGCTTCAGCAAAATTGATTACAAACAACGTCACCCCGGTGGAAAGCTGGGTGCCATGCTGAAAAAAGTTTCCGATCTTATGTATTCGGGAAAAAATATGCCTATTGTTAACGAGAACACTATCTTACAAGATGCCGTATTTGAAATGACATCAAAAATGCTCGGTTGTGTAGGAATTATAAATGATGAAGGCATTTTACAAGGTATGATAACAGATGGTGACTTACGTCGTTGTTTCTCTGCAGATGCTCTCAACAAAAAAGTCACGGAAGTAATGACCAAAAATCCCAAGACCATAGCTCCGCATATATTGGCTGCCGAAGCATTAAATATAATGAATAATACGGGAAAAGGTATTACTCAATTATTTGTCGTAGATGAAGATAACCGACCGATAGGAATAATTCACATTCACGATTGTTTGCGCATCGGAGTTGCATAAAAATTGTTAGACCCGAAAGAAATTGATGCCTTTTTTGATGCAAATGCATTAAGAAAAAAGATTAAAAAATCTAAAATAACCGACCACACACGAAAGGTTATGTTGGTAAAACTTACTTTACCGATTATTGCGGGTCTGTTAGCCGTAACTCTAATGGTTTTTCCGTCTTTAAAAGATGATATTAAAGATTTCAGTCTCGATTTTAATATTAAAAAAAGCGATTTTGAGCACCTTAATATCAAAAATACAACCATATACATTACCGACGAAAAAAATCGAGTAAATAATTTTATCGCCAAACAAGTCCAAGAAACTCAAACAGGTTCCAAAATTTACGATTTAATAAATCCGGAAGGAATGATGCCGTTAGACAACAATGAATGGATAAACATAAACTCTCCCGACGGCATATTTAACCAAAATAAATCCTTATTAACACTAACTAACACAGTAGAAATATTTTACAGTAAAGGAATGAACATCTCAACCCCGGAAGCCTGTTTTGATTTCACCAAATCTCAAGGCTGGTCAAAACACCCCGTTACCGGAGAAGGCTTCATAGGAAAAATAAATTCTCAAGGATTTCATTATGACGGAAAAAGCGGCATCTTGTCTTTTACCGGCAAAACACATATCTTAATTAATCAAGAAACCCTTAAATAAGGAAATAAAAAATGTTTACAAGGTTATTAACTTTTATATTATGTTTCTTAATTACTTTACCGAGTTTTGCCGGAAACATTACTCTTGATGCCGATGAACAAGTTGAATATCATCAAAAAGAACAAAAACTTGTTGCCAAAGGCAATGCCAAAGCCTCAAAAGATAATTTAAGCATTCGCGCAAATACTCTCATCGGTTATTACAATCCGGAAAACAAAAACAAAATTTCCCGCGTCGAAGCTCATCAAAATGTCGAAATGAAAACCCCCGATGCTAACGCTTTCGGTGATAAAATGATTTATGATGTAAAAGAAGATACCGCAACTCTTACCGGCAATCCGGCACGAATAAAAAATGTTGACTTTAACATAACATCGAAAGGGCCGATAATCTACTATCAAAGCCAACAAAAAGCCGTTGCCCGAGATAAAGTTGAAGCCGTCGACAACAAAAACAACCATGTTTATGCCGACCTCATGACCGCATGGTTTACAAAAGATAAGAATGGTGAATTAATTTTAGATAAAATAGACATTGAGCAAAATGTTAAAATTGTAAGCAAGGATACAACTGTTACCGCCTTAAAAGGAACTTATCATGCTCGTCTGGGCAAAATATTTCTTTATGATGATATTATCATAAATCAACAAGGCAATATCTTAAAAGGTTCTAAAGCCGAAACCGATTTAAACACCTCAATAAGCAAAATTCTTTCAGACGAAAAATCCGGTCGAGTAAGCGGCGTATTCAAAGAAAAGAAGAAAAAAAAGAAGGAATAAAAAATGTCAAACTTTTCCAATGATGCAAAATTAGAAGTTTTCAACATTGGCAAGCGCTATAAAAAGCGCCCTGTTTTGCGCAATGTTTCATTATATGTTCGTCGTGGTGAAGCTGTCGGCTTATTAGGCCCCAACGGCGCCGGAAAAACTACATGTTTTTATTGCGTAACCGGCCTCATTACTCCGGATTACGGAGATGTTCATATCGACGGGCACGATATTACCCACTTGCCGATGTATCGTCGAGCCAGATTAGGTATCGGCTACCTTCCTCAAGAGGCATCCATTTTTCGTACTTTAAGTGTTGAAGACAACATCAAAGCCGTTCTTGAAATGGTTATCGAAGATGAAAGCCAAAGAGAAAATATGCTTGAAGAATTGCTCAATGAATTTTCTATTTCACACTTACGCAAATCACCGGCATTGGCGCTTTCAGGAGGTGAACGTCGTCGTTTGGAAATTGCTCGAGCTTTGGCCTCTCAACCGAATTATATTTTACTTGATGAACCTTTAGCAGGAATTGACCCGATTGCCGTCGGCGAAATCAGAAATTTAGTTTCTCAATTAAAACATAGAGGACTTGGCGTATTAATAACCGATCACAATGTTCGTGAAACTTTAGATATCACCGACCGCGCATATATTTTACACGGAGGAACGGTTCTGATGGAAGGAACACCGTCAGAAATTGTATCAAATGAAGAAGTTCGCAAAGTATATTTAGGCGACAGCTTCACAATGTAATCATAAAATAACTAATGGCATTAACACCCAGACTGGATATAAAACAAACCACCTCGACGTTACTGACACCACAGCTTCGTCAAGCTATCGGTTTGTTACAAATGACCAATCTGGAATTAAACGAAGTTATTGAACAGGAACTTTCTCGAAACCCCCTATTAGAACGAGAAGATGATCATCTTTCTTCTCAAGACGATGTCTCTCAACGCAGTATTGATGATATTAACCAGCCAAGCGAAAATCCTTATGATGAGATACCTATATCAAACGACGCCGACTATCAAAACGAATTTGATGATTTCGGCTCTGACCAAGAAGGCTACAACACCTTTGAGAACACCGATTGGTCCGATTATAACACCTCCAAAATAAATCGTTCTAATGAGGATGCCTTTGATTATTTTGAACAACGTTTAACCAAAGAAAAATCATTATATGAAATTATTGACGAACAAATAAGTCTTCATTTTACTTCTGCCGGCGACAAAATTATCGCTAAAATCTTAAGTGAACATATTGACCGAGCCGGTTATTTCAGAGGAAATTTAAGCGAAATAGCCCAAAGATTAAAAATCTCTGATGAACGCATCTCAAAAATATTAAAAAAACTTCAAACATTTGAACCAAGCGGAATTTTTGCCGCCTCCCTTGCCGAATGCCTGAAAATTCAACTAAAAGATAGAGATGAATTAACTTACGAACTTGAAGCTTTGCTTGATAATTTAGAGCTTTTGGCCGAACGCAAATTCAAAGAGTTAGCCAAAATTTGTGATTGCGAAGTTGAAGATATTGCAAAGTTAACAAATATTATAAAAACCTTAAATCCCAAACCGGCGGCCGATTATTTATCCGACCAACCTGCATACATCATACCGGACGTATACGTAAAACGCTCTAAATCAGGAGAATATCGCATCGAACTAAACCAAATGTCATTACCGAAGCTGCTTATAAATCATCAATATTACACCACATTAAAAGCAGACAAAAAAGCTTCTCGTTACTTAAGAGAAAACTTAAGCCATGCTAATTTTCTGATAAAAGCGATGCACCAACGTGCCACCAGCATTTTACAAGTATCGGAAGAAATTGTTTTAAGACAATATCATTTTTTTGAAAAAGGCATTGAACACCTAAAACCCATGATATTAAAAGATATTGCCGAAGCTTTAGGCATAAATGAAAGTACCGTAAGTCGTGTAACCACCGGCAAATATATGTCCACCCCGCAAGGTTTATTTGAATTAAAATACTTTTTCTCATCAGCTGCCGGAAGTTATATTGGCAATGATGACACTTCTACCAAAGTTATCAAACACAAAATTAAAAATCTTATAGATAACGAAGATACCAAACACATTTTATCAGACGATAAGATTGTTCAAATTCTTGGACAAGAAGGTATCAAAATAGCTCGTCGAACAGTAACAAAATATCGTGAAGCAATGTCAATTCCAACCTCTGCCGAACGTAAACGCATCAAGCGAGTATAAACACATCGTATTATTTGACTTTTATATTGACTTGTATAAAATAAAATAGTATTTGATTGTTTCAAAGGGACCTATATTATTATATAAATATCGGTTCAAATTGTATCAAAATTAGTTATAGGAAAAAGATATGCAAATTACACTATCAGGCAATCAGGTTGATATCGGAGACAGACTCCGCAACCATGTAGAAGAAAACGTATTAAACTCTGTTAACAAATATTTTCCGGCACCGATAAGTTGTTCGGTTAATTTTTCAAAAGTTAAAGACGAATTTATTGCCGAAGTAACAGTTCACCCGGCTAAAAATATTGTATTAAAAGGAACCGGTCAAGCGGGCGATCCTTATTCTGCATTCGACACAGCCAACGAACACATTGCAACTCGTTTGCGTCGTCACAAAACAAAACTCAACGACCACAAAGGTAAAGCAGGCTTAACCGAAGTAGCTTATGAAGCCGTATTTCCGTTTGACGAAAGCGCCGAAGAAGTTGCTATTGATGATGCACCTTTAACCATTGCCGAATTAGAAGCTAACATTCCGGTATGTACAGTATCCGAAGCAGTTATGTATATGGATTTGAACAATGAAGCTGCTTTAATGTTCAAAAACACTGCAACAAATACATTTAATATGGTATATCGCCGTAAAGACGGTAATATCGGCTGGGTTGAACCAAAATAACAAGAGTTTACACATATGAATATTTCTAATATCCTAACCGAAAAAAGTATCTTTCTTAATTTAAAATCGAATAATAAACGTGAATTTTTGCAAGATTTAGCGCAAAAAGCTTCCGAAATTACAGGCGTTGACGCCTTATCCGTATTCGATTCTATTTTAGAAAGAGAAAATCTCGGTTCAACAGGATTTGGCAACGGCACGGCTTTACCTCACAGTCGTTTTTCAGGAATTGAAAACGTACGTGCTTTCTTTGCCAAACCTTCATATCCTCTTGACTTTGACGCTATTGATGGAAAACCGGTAGATTTAGTATTTTTACTTATATCACCGGAAAACAGCGGAGCAGATCACCTTACTGCCCTTGCGATGCTTTCTCGTATATTAAAAGACGAAGGAACTTGCAACAAGTTGCGTCAAATGAACAAACCGACCGAAATTTATGCTTTACTTAATGAAGCATAAAAAAAAAGAACTCTAAAAAAGGCAAAGTTTTAAGAACTTTGCCTTTTTTATTTATAATTTAGCAACCAATTTTTGTTATCATAATTTTAAACAAGTTCTTATATAAGGAAACCCCACCATGTTTGTAAGCTTAAACCGTAAGATTATTTATTCAATTTTCAGTTTATTTTTATTATCTTCAATTATTTTTGCATCTACTTTTTATCGCGCCTATTCATCAAAAATAACTCAAGATCAACAAGCAACCATTACTCGTAACCGCCAATATTTAGATTTATTACATCGCAACATCATACTATCCAAAGAAATAAAATTACTTTTAAATTCCAATAAAAATTTAAAAACAGATAAAGACACATTTCCTCAAATAAATACTCTTATTTCAGATACAACAGCCTCTAATTTTTTTATAAACGAACAAAAAAATCTTACCGAACGCTCCAAACTTTTTGACGAAAATTATCAGACAATTTATCAAGGAACAAGTATAATTATATTCAATGCCATCCTACTGTCGGCATTTATTATCTTAATAGGTTATCTGTTTAATCAATGGGTATTAAAACCTATAAACAATATCGCCAACATCAGCGAACAAATATCTTTAGGTAACCTGAAATTAAGAATTCCGCTTCGCGAAAAAATAAAATATCACGATGAATTAGATAAGTTCAGTTTAATATTTAATCAAATGTTAGATAACATCGAAAATATGATTTTAACCGTTCAAGACAAAGAAAAATTTCTACAATCATTAATAGACAGTATTCCTGATGGCATCAGAGTCATCGATAAAAAATATAACATAATCATTGCCAATAAAGCCTATTACGAACAAAGCAAAGACACTAAAAAAAGCAACAAAAAATGTTACGCATCCTCATTTTGCAACAATCATCCGTGCATAAACGAACAATGTCCGGTACAAGAAATTTTACAAAAAGGCAAAAACAAATCATCCACTGTTCAGCAATTTGCTTCCTATCCCAACAAATACCTTTCCGTAAATTCTGCTTTAATGCAATATGATTCCGAACATCGCTACGTAGTTGAAGCCATTCGAGATTTAAGTAATGATATAGACTTCTCTCACCAACAAAAAATTACGTCTTTAAGCTTTTTATCATCATCAATCGCTCATGAAATCAAAAACAATCTCGGAGCCTTACGTATAATTTTAGAACACATTTTAGAAAAAAATAAAAACAACGATATTGATAAAAAAAACCAAACCAACCTTCTGAAAACTCTTCATAATGAACTTATAAACACCATAAGTATACCTGAACGACTACTTAAAATGACTCGTTATTCATCTCAAGAAAATACAGAGTTCAACTGTGTTAACAGTTTATCGGAAATTGTAGAAATGCTTGATTTTGAAGCCAAGCGCAAAGGAATAAATCTACAATTTATCTCGTCTGAAAAAGAAATTATATTAACCGGTAACGAAACAGATTTCAAAATTGCGGCCATTAACATTATTCAAAACGCCATAGATGCCACAAATAACGGAGATATAACGATAAAAACATCCTTATCTCAAAAAAACGGCCTGTCAATAACATTCAAAGATACCGGAAATGGAATTAAAAAAGAAGACATGAAATATATTTTTACTCCATTCTTTAGCCAAAACAAATCAAACGAAACAACAAGATCGACAGGTTCCGGTCTGGGGCTGCCCATAACCAAATCAATTATTGAAAAATTCAATGGCAAAATACAAGTTAAATCAACAGTTGGAAAAGGAAGTTGTTTCACTCTATCATTTCCACATCATAAAAAAACTTGCAATAAAGCAAAACAAGTATTATAAACGATAAAAATTGATAAAATATTTTTTAAGGAATAATAAATGAGTAAAGAAGAACTTTTAGAATTAACCGGTGAAGTTATTGAAAAACTTCCTAACGCCATGTTTAGAGTAAAATTAGAAAACGGAGTTGAAATTTTAGCTCACACTGCCGGAAAAATGCGTAAATTTCGCATCAGAGTCATGGTCGGAGATAAAGTTGATATCGAAATGACCCCCTATGATTTAACCAAAGGGCGCATAACTTTCCGTCATAAAGATTAATCATTGAAAGCTCTCAATCTTAAACGCTTTTATATTAATATATAATATTTTTTACTGAAATTTCAAAAAAAGCCCCCGTAAAAACGGGAGCTTTTTTATATAATCATATTTCCTACCAAGCATCATCATACGGTAAAGAAGGGTCATTAACCGCATCAAACCAATTCTTACCGATAACATCCGCTGTATCACTATCAGGACTTCTGTCAAATCTTTCACCACCGTGATAAGTGCTGGGATCCAACTGGTCATATCTTAATACCGGCGACCCTTCCTCACCGGCGCCCCATTTCCAATCTGTTTCTCCTACAGCAGGGCGTCGATTAAACGAACAATACGTTGTTACGATTGTTGCCATATCTTGAGCATATACGGGGAAAAGGTTCCAATAAATCTCATCATAACTTATCGCTCCGCCATCTGTTAAGCCCATATCATTTATCAACGTACCATATTCTGCCGGACGATATAAAAATCCCATTAAAATATGCCATCCGTCAACTTCATTACTAGCGTTTTCATGAGGAGAAACAGAGCTGTTCAACCATGTATTAGTTTGAATAGCTAACGGATTTATATTAGATTTATAAGTTTCGCCACCCATTCCGTCATCATGTTTTGTAATCGTAAATTCTGATAATACCGGATCAGAATTTTTACTAAAATATTCTTTAAATCTCTCTTCTGCGGCACGATCGGCAGCACTACTTCTATATCCTTTACCATATGGTATAGATTGTACATCTCCGATAATATCCGCATATGTATCCTGATCAGATGAAGGAAGCGATTTCAAATGTGATTCACCGGCCGGATTCAAATAAAATATTTCAGACATACGCCATCTTATCGGGTTTGTAGTAATTACAGCCTGATAACCTTTCGGACATTGAGGTCTGGGCACAAATCCCATCCATGGCGAAGCTACACAATTTGCACTTTGACAAGAATAAATCACTTCGCAATTTGTTGTAGTACAATTTGTTTTATGGCTTTCCTGAGTCGGCACTTTCATAATCGACGAAGAAGGAGAACCGTTCACAATAGGTATTTTATCCCAAACAAGACCATTACCGTCATGATAAGTATTATCCGCCACATAAATACCTTTAATTATATAGTTAGATAAAATATCACTCAATCTGGCACCACCGCGTGTAGCCAATTTAATATCATTCATAACCGAAGTATATGCCGGATTCACCTGATAATAATCAAATTCATTATCCGGAGTATTTCCTTTATAATCATATCCGTCAAACCAATCTTCATAACGGTTATTATCAACATACTTAACATCCGACACCAAACGTCTAGCTCTGATAAAACCGGTATTTTGTCCTGAATTAGAAACAGTAGAGTCCGGTGAAGCTAATTCAATAAATCCTTTTCGAGAAATAATCACATTCTGTCCTGTATCAAGAGGAGTATCACTGGTAGCATCACGATCACCTTTACTTTCGGTCAAATTTTTACCGATAGCCAAACCTTGAGCATCCACTATCAAATCTGTATATTCTCCTCCGGCATTTTGAGCATGAACTTTAAACTTACCATCCGTTGTACCTTCCACTTGAACACCGTTTTCCGAACCGGCATTTTCTTTATTTTTCAAAACAAACGAATTTTCTTCCAAATTAAGCAATGAGCCGCCTTCATATGGAGATGAAAGCATTGAATGTGTATTATCCAACAACAAACCGCCATTATCGGAAACATTTGCTGTTATCAAATTATTTTTTAAATTTACCAAAGCATTATCATACTTTACGGCCGTCTCATCATCATCAATTTTAACTTCTCCGGAACCGGTAACCATTTTAGCTGTGGAAGTAGTATCGGAAAGCTCTATTTTTGCTGCTCCGGCTTCCATTTTAATATTATCATCCAATATCGATACAAACGTACTTCCGGAAGCCAAATAAACATTACCGTCAGCAACCTTCGCGACAGCAGAACCGCCATCAGACAAAGAACCTCCCTCACTTGAAAGTGACAAATTAGCCCCACTGGTCGAAACCTTAAAAATATCTGAAGAAGCATCTGCCTCAAGCAAACTCGGACTGGCTGTATTACTACCGCCGACACCAAGTCTTTTTATGGCATGTAAATTATCGGCAATCATATCACCGCCGACTTCCAAATCCCCATCAACACCGGCACTTCCTTTTACCAAAAGGTCCTTATCTGCCGCACTATCAGCAATCTCCACAAAACCGTTAGCGTTTAATTTACCTGTTAAAGTTGTAGCTCCTGCAACAGTCAGACCATCTTCACCGACTTCAACTTTTTTAGATTTTACTGTTCCGGTTGCCTCAAGAGTTTCAGTATTTATTGTCGCAGCTTTCAACGAAGTTGTAATTTCAGCCTCATTAGCCGTCATTTTACCGGAAATATTGGCAGTTGCGGCTTTCATTTCACCGCTAATATCTGCACTTGCAGCATTCAAATGTGCTAAATCCGTATTTCCGGTAACTTTCAAAGTCTTACCTATTTCAGTAGCACCTTTAACAAACAGCGTATCATTATCATCACCAATAGTTAATTTATTGTCGGAACCGAACAAAGCTTTAACACCTTCAATTTCATTGCCTCCCATCAATAAATTCGTTTCCATCCTATTTTTCTCATCATCACCAACATCTACACGAAATAACATTTGCGAACTATCGATTTGATCAGATTGAGACACCGCATCACTTGATATTGACATCATCGAACCGGGTTTTAATGTCAAACCGCTCATATCAAACCAATCACCCGGAGCAACTTCCCACGCTCCTTGCGTTCCCTCAAATTTTCCATCTTTATTAAGCGTACCACCGCTTATACCGACCATCGACGCAATTTTTGCGGCTCGACCTATATTAACTTCATTTCTTGATGGCAATAATACGGCAGAAGTAAATATACTTCTGGCACCTCCGGACAAATCTGCCAACTCCTTACGTTCTATTGAAAATTGCATTTTTGAAGTATCAAAAAATTTTGATTCGGCTAACCTAAAATTAGTCGGCAAGAAAGATTTAACCCCCTTAACAATAAAATTAGTGTCATCATTAGCATTAACTTTAAGCTTATCAGTAAGCCCGACCTCTGTCTTTAACTTAACATAGTCATTACGAACATATGTATCCAACGCCTCATTAATCATTCTGATTTGTGTTGCCAAATTAACATCTTGTAATTCTGTTGTACGTTCAGCTGCCTTTTTATACATAATCGGCGTAACTAAAGTAATAAGTCCCAAAAGGGCCAAAGCCTCAACCATAAGGCTACCCTTTTGCATCATTTTATTTAATTTACCTCTCATCATGTTTCACCTGCCTTACAACATATTTACATATACCAAACAAGAGCCGTTAAAATCTTTATTACATTTACCGCTATTAAAAATCTCATTCCACATAGCCGGCAAAAACGTAAAAACATCTATACCCAAACTATTTATTACATGAGCACCGGTAGCATCTTCTCTGATATAGCCGGCTATATCATTATCTGAAAAATGTTCCCCCAATCCCTTTAAAAGATATTCTCTCGGAGTAACTATTATTCTTGAACCTCCTACCGAACTCCAATCGCCTGATGACAACCATTTTTCATGCAAATCGCCATACGTAACCAAATATTTATTTTTTTTATTTCCTTCTTCATACGTGCAATCACTGGCTTCCGAACCATTTTCATTATAGCAAAATATTCGTGAAATATAATTTTCTTCATCAAAAATAAAATCTTGCGGTTTAAGTGCTTCAACCATTCCTCCGGTAATAATTTCTTTACTATAACCGATTCTGTCAGAATAATCACATTCTTCCAACACTACTCCGTCACTAACGGAAGCGCCACCGCAATAATAAGGCCAACTTTTAGTTCTCACATACCACAAAGCTATTTTATGATTTACAACCATTCTGTATATATGAGCCGCAGCTATCGACACATCTCTTAGTTCTCCCATATCCGATCGAAGAGGCAGCGAATAACCGGCTAAAATAGCCAAAAAAGTTGATAAAACGAGCCATAAATACATTTCAAATCCCACTATAAAACAAAATATATTATATTATATTGTATTATATCATAAAAATTATTTCAATAATGTTAAAATTATCACTTTTTTACATTTATTTTTATTTTTTTTCTTAAAACATTTAATAACTGACAATTTTGCATTTATTTATAAAAATAATAGGATAAAATACTTCAAAGAAAATGTATACATAACCCGAATATAATATGGCTTATATTTCATGATAGATGATGATATAGACGACATTGAAGAACTTATTGATTCTCCGCACACCAAGCGCAAAAAGCTTATGATTTTGCTGCTTCCTATTATTGTTGTCATAGGGCTTTCCGTAGGTCTTTATTTTGCCTTCAGTTCCAAACTCGATTCTAACAAAGGCGAATTTAACATTGTTCAATACAACAAAGACTCTGATGAAGGTGCTACGGTTTTTTATGATTTACCTGAAATAAATACAATAGTTAAAGGAAAAAATCAAAATCATAAATTAAGATTAAAAATCAATATAGAATTATCCGGTGTCGACGACATGCTGGTAATTCAGGCAATGACACCTCGTCTTACCAATGCTGTTTTAGCTCATGTTATTGAGCTTTATATTGAAGAAGTAGAAGGATCTACGGGTTTATATTGGCTTAAAGAAGAATTACTTTATCGATTTAATTTAGTGGCATCACCGGTAAAAATTAAAAATATAAACTTTAGTGTTTTTGAATTAGACAAATAAAAGGGAACAACGCAAAGTGTCTGATAACGATATAAATGATGAAACCGTAGACTCAAGAGTCTTAAACCAAGAAGAAATTGACGCTCTTCTCGGTTATGGTTATAATACTGAAGATGATTTGCAGCAAAAAAACGGAATGCAGGCAATCTTAAACAACAACATGGTTTCTTACGAACGTTTGCCCATGCTTGAAATTGTTTTTGACCGTCTTATTCGTCTTTTGGCAACTTCTTTAAGAAACTATACTCAAGATAACGTTGAAGTTACTCTGGATTCTATTGAATCAATGCGTTTTGGTGAATATATCGACTCATTAACATTACCGACATTGCTCAGTGTATTTAAAACCGATGAATGGGATAATTATGGTCTTATAACTTTAGACAGCGCCATTATCTATTCCATGGTTGATGTCCTGTTAGGCGGACGTCATGGTACGGCAGCAATGCGTATTGAAGGACGTCCGTATACTCCGATTGAGCTCAACATAATTAAAGAAATCGTTCAACTTACCTTGGGAGATTTATCAACGGCTTTTGATCCGATTACTTCTGTCGGATTTGTTTTCGACAGACTTGAGACTAACCCTCGTTTTGCCACAATTACAAGAATGTCTAATGCCGTAATTGTTGCCAAATTACGAATTGATATGGAAGATCGAGGTGGCAAAATGGATCTTATGATACCATACGCCACTTTAGAACCTATACGTGATTTATTGGTTCAAATGTATATAGGCGAAAGATTTGGTCGTGACACAATATGGGAAAACCATCTTATGTCTCAATTATGGGAAACAAACATTGAAATCAAAGCCGTAATCAAAGAAACAACCACCTTACTAAGTGAAGTTTCTTCTTGGGAAAAAGGCTCTTTCTTCCCATTAGAAATAGCCCCGACCGATGATATTTCCGTTTTATGCGGTGATGTTCCGTTATTCAACGGCATCATGGGAAGAAAAGAAGAAAACATCGTTGTTAAAATCAATGGAAAGGCTGAAAAGAAATGAACAATTTAGAATTTATTATCGACATTGTCATCATTGCCTTACTTATACCGACAATTATTTATGCATACAATCTTAACAAAAGTCTTAATATGCTCCGCCACAATCAAAAAAGTCTGGCGCAATTAGTTACAGCCTTAAACGAAGCAACATTTAAAGCCGAAAGTTCCATTCCCAAACTAAAATCGGTTACGGAACACTCTTCGGAAGGATTAAAAGAAGTTGTTGATAATGCCAAAGAGCTTAAAAACGATTTATTGTTTATCAATGAAAGAGCTGACAGTTTAGCAGATAGACTTGAAAATGTAATAAATTCTTCTCGCAATATCGAAAAACATCACAATACTGAAAAAAACGAAGAACAAAACGACAGAGCTGCGGCCGAGTTGGAACTCCTTAAAGCTCTTCGAGCAATAAAATAAGAGAATATCAATGTTAAATAAAAAAATAAAAATACGTCTTATTCCAATATTTCTTTTTGTAGCTTTTTTGTCCTTAAGCATTAAAGTAAACAATGTCTATGATCATTATCGCCAAATGAACTCTAAAAAGATTTCAATATCGACAGCAGCAGCCATTGCCAAAAACAAACAAGAGAAAGATACTAAAGAACTTTCTAATGTTTTAAATAAGTCATCAACATCTGAAAATACCGTAAATTCAGCGCCGAATCAATCATTCAGCAATTCGGAAATTGTAATATTACAAGAATTAGCCAAAAGAAGAGAAGCTCTTGATGCAAGATCTAAAGAAATTGATAAACGCGCTCTACAATTAAAAATTGCCGAAGATGAAATCGATAAAAAAATAGAACAACTAAAAAAATACGAAAAACGTCTAATCGAATTAACAGATAAATACAACAACAAAGAAAAAGAAAACATTGCATCATTGGTAAAACTATACACAGCTATGAAACCTAAAGACGCAGCTCGTATATTTGACACTATGGATTTAGAAATAACCGTTGCCATATTAAAAGGTATGAAACCTTCGACAACATCTACCATAATTTCGCAAATGAAAGCCGAAAGAGCGCAAGAAATTACGGCAGTTTTAATAGGAAATAACTTTAACAAATAAAAAAGATAAGTAAATTGATAAAGGCAAAAAATATTTTTATTTTATTTATTACAGCCGGTATTTTAATATCCGGCATTTTGCCTGCTATGTCTCAAGAAACATCTTCGGAGACTTCAACAATTAATAATTTCAATACCGAAATTACTGACACCGATCAAGATAAAAACTTTATTGGAAGTGCTGATGTTTTAAAAGAAACTCCCGAAGATAACGTTAAAGATGATATTGTCAGCTTACGTTTTTCATGGAACAATCCGGTAAATATGGCGGTATTTACCCGCAACAATAAAATATGGATTGTTTTTGACCACCAAAATAAATTTGATATAGAAATATTAAAAGCCGATGCCAAACACATGGCCAAAGAAATTTATACTCTGCCTCATCCATCCGGAGCGATTGTTGTTATCGAACCGAACAAAGGTGTAAAACATGCACTTCGTAAAGAAGGTTTGCTTTGGATTTTGGATTTATATACAGGTAAACCTCCCAAATTCAAAATTGAAAACTATACAATATTTAATCAATTTGATAGTCTGAAAAACTCATATCTTTTTATCCCGACACCTGCTGCCGGAAATATTCTTTCATTTATTGACCCCGAAATCGGAGATATCATCACGGTATCCACCACCTCCAAATTAGGACATGGTATTCAAAATGCATACAGATATCCTGATTTTGATATTCTGCAAGCTGCACAAGGTTTTGCTTTAGTTCTAAACTCTTCTGATGTTATTTTAAATCGCGGAAACGCCGGCTTAACATTAAAAGCAATGGGACGAGGATTAAATATTACCCACAATTTAGATGCCTTAAAACGTAATCAATACACAGCAAAAATCGAAAAACCTCAAACAAAAACTTTTGACATTCAAATAGCGGAAGACTTATCAAAACTATCGATTGACACCGTTACGGAAAAATTCAAAAAACGAATTCTTATAGCTCCGCACAAAGAAAAAAACAATCTGCGAATAAAACTTGCCCAATACTATATATACAATGGTTTAGGTACCGAAGCTTTATTTATCTTAAATCAAATGAAAAAATTAAATATACCCGAAACCCAAAATGACAATTTTTTTGCTTTATCAGGTATAGCTAATTTCCTTGCTCGACGATATGATGAAGCAATTAACGATTTTTCTCAAAAAAACATTTCCAAAACAGACGAAGGAATCTTTTGGCAAACAATATCAAAAAGCGCTAAAGAATATAGCGAAAAAAACAACGCCATAATTCTTAAACATATATCTTTAATGAAAGATTATCCACAGCCGATAAAAGATCAAATATCTATCATTGCCGCTAAAAATGCTATTGAAACGAATGATGACTTATCCTCTCAAAACTTTATTGATATTTTAAATTCCGTTCCTGAAAGATTAAGAAATCTTGATCCTGAAATAACTTACTTAAACGGGCAAAAACTCGAGATGCAAGGCTATATGCGCAATGCCATAGCTCAATATAAAAAATTAATAAATACTGATTCAGCAATGTTCTCTGCTTACGGAAGACTTCGTTATACCATAATTGGTGAAATACTCAAATTTATCAATCTGAAAGAAGCTATTGCCGAGCTTGAAAAACTACGTTTTGCATGGGGCGAAAAAGAATTTAAAGTAAAAGTTTTAAACCATCTTGCAAAACTATACCTGAAAAATCATGATTATTATAATGCCTTACGCATATTAAATGACGTCGGATTCATGGTTGATGAAAAACAAAAAGCTAATACCGCTCGTCATATGATTAAAATTTTTGAAGATATTTTTATAGGCAATTACGCAGATACGGTTTTATCCCCTGTTAAAACATTAGCTTTATTTCAAGATTTCAAATGGTTAGCTCCGTTAAGCAATAACTATCACCTGATAATTCAAAAACTTGCAGACCGTCTGGTAGCATTAGATTTACTGCCGCGCGCTCAAGAATTACTGATGACTTTATTATATAAAGGTAATTTAAGCAATGAAAATCAAGCCAAAATAGGTGCCAGAATAGCCATTATATATTTGTTTGAAGGAAAAGCGTCTGAAGCTTTCAATGCAATCGAAGCAACAGCCTTTCCTGACATTCCCGAAACATTAAAAAATCAAAGAAACATTATTGCCTCAAAAGCATTATCGGATATGGGAAGAGCGGATGAAGCCTTAAAATTAATAAAAGATGATTTAACTACTCGTGCAATCCTTCGCAAATTTGAAATTTATTGGAATTCTAAAGATTGGGATAATGCCTCAAATACCATAAAATATCTTATTAAAGAACCTGTTAAAGGAGAACCTCTGTCAACAGAGCAAATAAACTATATTTTAGACTGGGCCATGACCTTAAAACAAGCGGGTAAAGAAACCGTTTTAATTCGCTTAAGAAACAAGTTTGCACCATTCTTCGAGGGCACTGCACATCAAAGCGCATTTAAAATATTAACCAATCATTTGGAAGAAGATAAAATAGATGTCGGTTCAATAAAAACCGTAATATCTGACATCAAAGATTTTAATAGTTTTGCTCGTTTTTACAGTGAAAAACTTGAACATGAAGTGCCTCAAGAACAATTAACAGATATCGAAGAATCACCCGAACCTGAAAATAGTAAATAAATGAGTAGCATTTTCAATCTTAAATCCCCTTTTGAACCTGCCGGAGATCAACCTCAAGCAATTTCCGAACTTCTAAAAGGTTTAAACGACGGAATAAAGGATCAGGTTCTACTTGGTGTAACCGGCTCAGGTAAAACATATACTATGGCTAAAATTATTGAGCAAAGCTCTCGACCTGCTCTGATTATGGCCCCTAACAAAACTTTAGCTGCCCAACTATATGCCGAAATGAAAGAATTTTTTCCCAATAATCATGTCGAATATTTTGTTTCGTATTATGATTATTTTCAACCGGAGGCATACGTTCCCAAAACCGATACCTATATTGAAAAAGATTCAGCTATAAACGAACAAATCGACCGTATGCGCAACTCTGCCACCCGTTCGCTTTTAGAGCACCGAGATGTCATTATTGTTGCGTCTGTTTCATGTATTTACGGACTTGGAGATGTTGAATCATATTCTGCCATGACTTTGCCGTTAAAAGTCGGCGACGAAATTCCGCCTCGTGAAATTTATGCTCGTTTAACCGAACTGCAATACGAGCGCAACCAACAAAATTTTATTCGCTCGACTTTTCGAGTTCGAGGCGATGTTTTAGATATTTTTCCGGCGCACTACGAAGACCGAGGCTGGCGCATTTCGTTTTTCGGTGACGAGATAGAAACAATAGACGAATTTGATTCTCTGACCGGCAAAAAAACCGCATCCCTAAAAGATATTATCATTTATCCGGCCAACCACTATGTAACACCTCGTCCGGCCATATCTCAAGCTATTATCAATATCAGAAAAGACCTGAAAGAACAAGTTGAGGCGTTTACATCTCAAAACAAATTGCTCGAAGCACAACGAATTGAACAACGCACACGTTTTGATTTGGAAATGCTTGAAACCACCGGCCATTGTAAAGGAATTGAAAACTATTCTCGTTATTTAACAGGTCGGCCTACCGGAGCACCTCCTCCGACATTGTTTGAATACTTGCCCAAAGACACTATTTTATTTATCGACGAAAGCCATGTTTCCGTTCCGCAAATCGGTGGTATGTATCGTGGCGATTTTAATCGTAAATCAACATTGGCACAATATGGTTTCAGACTCCCCTCATGTTTAGACAATCGCCCTCTGAAATTTGAAGAATGGAACTCTATGCGCCAACAAACAATTTATGTTTCTGCCACCCCCGGCGATTGGGAACTGGAACAATCTCAAGGCGTTTTTGCCGAACAAATCATTCGTCCTACAGGCCTTACTGACCCTATCTGCATTGTCCGTCCGGTTGAAAATCAGATTGACGACCTGATGCACGAATGTCAAAAAGTAATTACACAAGGTAATCGTGTTTTAGTTACAACTCTAACCAAAAAAATGGCCGAAGACTTAACCGAATATCTTAATGAAAACGGTATAAAAGTTCGCTACCTTCACTCTGATATCGACACTTTAGAGCGAATTGAAATTATTAGAGATTTACGACTTGGAACATTTGATGTTTTAGTAGGAATAAACCTGCTTCGAGAAGGATTGGATATTCCTGAATGTTCTTTAGTTGCCATTTTAGATGCGGACAAAGAAGGATTTTTGCGTTCTACTCGTTCATTAATACAAACAATAGGCCGAGCAGCTCGCAATGTCGACGGCAAAGTAATATTGTATGCCGACAATATGACCGGTTCCATAACAACAGCTTTAGAAGAAACCGAACGTCGTCGTAAAAAACAAATTGAATATAATATCAAAAACGGTATCACTCCTCAAAGTATCAAGAAAAAAATATCTGACACAATGCAAGAAATGACAAATAAAAACGATACTGAAAACAAACATATCAATTCTGAAGACATAAAAAACATTGATAAAAAATTACGTGAATATAACAAACTGATGCAACAGGCCGCATCTGATCTTGATTTTGAAACAGCTATTGCTTACCGTGATAAAATAAAACAACTGGAAACATTTTATCTTAAAAATTAAAAATACCCTCAACATTTGTCGAGGGTATTTTTTTATCAATTATTCACTTTCAAATTTTTTCTTTTCTTTAACAAAAACCAAAACTCCAATAGGAATTGAAATAATATAAGCCAATGTAACAATTCCCAAAGTAAGCCAAGGTTGTGAAATAATAAATGAAGCAAACAATACGACACACAACATAATTGGCAACACCAAATATGTTGGAACTTTAAGTTTTTTCGTTGAAAAAGTCGGTATACGACTAACCATCAAGAAAGAAACTACGCAAAGCAATGTTGCACAAAAAGCATGTGATTTAATAATGTAATTAAGCTCCGGAAAATCAAAAGAAATCATCACCGGCATCATAGTAATCGCTGCTGCTGCCGGAGCCGGAACACCAACAAAAAAGTGTTGCCAATATTCCGGTTGTGGTTCTTCATCAAGCATTGTATTAAATCTTGCCAAACGCATAGCCATTCCGATAGACATCAAAAGACAAAAGAACCAACCGAATTTTGGCAAATCATTTAATGACCATTGAAACAACAAAATAGCCGGAGCCACGCCAAAACTTACAAAATCAGACAACGAGTCTAATTCAGCACCAAACTTGGTAGCACCTTTAAGCATTCTGGCTACACGACCATCTAATCCGTCAAAAAATGCAGCTGCAAAAATACAAAGCACAGCCTTCATCCATTCCCCTGATACTGAATAACGAATAGAAGTTACACCTGCACACAAAGCCAACATTGTAACGATATTCGGCGCAATTTTTCTAAAAGAAATACTGGTAAGTTTTTCTTTTGAAAGTTGTATTTTCTTATTAATTCTTTCCATTATCTAATAACTCCGTCCACGGCTTTTGCTTCACTATTTAAATTAGCAATAACAGTTTCACCGGCAACCATTGTCTGACCTAAAACGACTTGAGGTTCAACACCTTCCGGAAGATATACATCTAAACGAGACCCGAAACGGATCATACCGAAACGTTCGCCGACTTTATAATCTTGACCGATTTGAGCATCGCAAACAATACGTCGAGCAATAAGTCCGGCAATTTGTACAAAACAAATTTCTTTGCCGGAAGTAGTTTTCATCGCCAATAATTGACGCTCATTATCTTTACTTGCTTTATCCAAAGTAGCATTCAAAAACTTACCCGGAACATAAACGGCATTTGTAATACGACCGGTTGCAGGAGCTCTATTAACATGAACATTAAAAACACTCATAAAAATACTGACACGAGTAAATTTTTTCTTACCCATATTAAGTTCTTCAGGAGCCTCAACTTTAGCAATCATTTGCACTGTACCGTCAGCCGGAGAAACAACCACATCTTTAATTTCGGGTGTAACTCTTTGAGGATCTCTAAAGAAATAATAACACCAAACAGTTAATACTAAACCAATCCAACCCAATGGTTCCCAAATCATCGCCAATAACGCTGTTATTGCAGCAAAGATTCCGACAAAGCGCCATCCTTCACTATGAATGGTAGGAAACAAATAAGTTTTCCAAGAAATATCAAAAGTTTTAATCATTTTACTTTCCTTTAATTTATGGCACTTATTTTTTAAACAAAAAAGCCGTGACGCTGTCAACTGTCGCTTTTAAGAAAAAACAACTACCGAATGTTATAACACTCATACAAAACCACAATTACAACAAAAAAACAACCACAAAATGGTGTTATACAAAATTCTATAATAAAAATAAAAAATATTCTTGCATTTAATAAAAAAGATATGTATAAGATTTCCTAGATTATGCGCTTGTGGCGGAACTGGTAGACGCTGCAGACTTAAAATCTGTTGGCCGCAAGGCCGTGCCGGTTCGATTCCGGCCTAGCGCACCAATAAAAAAGCTCACCCTTGTGGTGAGTTTTTTTGTTGGTATGATATATCAGAGTATCGAAGCGGCACAGTGCCGGTTTGACTACAAGC
The DNA here is from genome assembly GCA_045633825.1 of Alphaproteobacteria bacterium. Classification (GTDB taxonomy): domain Bacteria; phylum Pseudomonadota; class Alphaproteobacteria; order RF32; family CAG-239; genus CAZU01. The sequence continues at coordinate 26,291 of JAZQZB010000059.1, forward strand.
GAAAGCGATACGGGGATATCGCGGTCGGCATCGCCGATGAGCGTAGTGCAACGAAGCTAAGCCGGCCTAGCGCACCAATAAAAAAGCTCACCCTTGTGGTGAGTTTTTTTGTTGGTATGATATACAGAGTATCGAAGCGGCACAGTGCCGGTTTGAACCGCAGTACGCAGGCGAACGAAGTGCGCCGGTCAAATTTTTGAGCGAACAAGGTCGGCGAAGCCCTTCCGGCCTAGCGCACCAATTTGGAGAGGGTTAGCAAAATTTTTTGCTAGCCCTTGATTTTTAAGGCTTTGCGTCGGTTCGATTGATTTCAAACACCCATTTTGGAGATATTCGTTATTATTTGCTTGTAAGCCTTGCTCTGCTTGCTTTTGCATCGGTTCGTGTAATTTTGCAACTTGTTCCGACAAAATGTTATACAAAAGATAATTAAAACGGAAAATTTCCAAATTAACACACCAATAAACCGCCGAAGACGAAATAGACCTCATCAAAGGCGGACGGTATAGAATTTGACCTTTATCAAATTTTTGAGGCTAATTTATCTTAATTTAAGACGTTTCCAGCTATCGCCTAAGAATGGCGTTGTACCTTATCTTCCACCTCTGGAAATTGTTGCTGTATGGCTATATGACAGAATTTGTCGCTCAGAAACTTGAATAACTTTACCGCAGCATGGCTTAAAATTTTCATTTCCGTAAACTATCCAAATAACGTTTTTGCCTTTCAAATCTTCTTTAGGCAGTATGTCCGATTCACCATCTGTAAAAACTATTTTGTTTACTTCTTTTTTATTAGAAAAAGCACGTACAGGTTCATCTAAATCCGTTCCCGCGCCTACACCTTTCGGTATAACAAATTTATCAATATCCTCTTTTGTCTTTATATCTTTAAATGATGAAGCTCTTTCAGCAAAAAATCCTACTTTTAATTTAGATGACTTGACCAACGGTTTAAGTTGTCTTAAAAATTCACGTAATAATCGGATATTTACAGAACCGCTGACATCCAGCATAACCTCGGTATCCGGTCGTACTTCATCTTCCAATTCTTCCACACGTGCCATATAATCATTTTCAGCACCGGAACGACGATAGGACCAACGGTCACGTTCTTCGTAAAAAGATTTTTTTAACAATTTCTTCCAGTCTACGACAGGCTCTTTTGTTTCCCCAACGGCCCCAAGGGTCGTATGATCATTTGACTGGCGGAGACTTCCTTTGATCCTATTTAATTGTTTGCGTACCTGTTCAACCATCTCATGACGTTTTTCTTGATTTTCTGCAAAGAAGCCTTTTTCATAAGCATCCATGTTTTCATCTTGCGGTATAGGAGCTTCTTTTTCTTGAGGTTCGCCTTGCTGATCCTCTTTAACTTCTTTTTGCCCCATGATCTCTTTTAGTCTATCCCATAAACTTTTCTTTTTAGATGCTTCCTGTTTTCGTTGTTCTTCACGTTCTGCTTGCTCAACTGCTTCTTTCCAAATATCGTGTGTATCGTGGCCTACTTGTTCATCTTCATTATCCCAATCAATATTGCTGTCATCCCAATCAGTATCTTCTGATTGAGCGGAATAAGCGGATTGCGAACGTTGACCACCCTTTTGGGGTTTAGAAGATCCTTGTTGATTATCACTTGATTGCTCGGATTGATTTTGGTCGCCTTGTTCTTGAGACTGACCTTGCTGAGGCTGACCTTGCGCATCCTGACCTTGAGGTTGTTCAGCTCCACCGGATTGTGATTGCTGGGACTCTTGATTTTGCTGTTTTTCCTGATCGTGCTGTTCTTTCTTTTTCAAAAGTTTTTCATACATTTCCTCGGCCGAATGATTGACAGCTTCTGCAATATCAACGCCACCTTCCGCTAATGGCAATTTTTCATTTTTCAAGATTTGGTTGATAACAGAATCGGTTGCGATATTCCACAATCTTTGATCACGGCCTTTACTGCGCAAAATATGATTAAAAGCAACATGCATCACTTCATGCGCAAAGACAAATTGTTTTTGTTCGTCCGATAAGGTGTTAAAAAACTTTGGAGAATAGATAATTTTATGTCCATCCGTGGCCGCTGTCCCAATTCTATCATTAGGAACAACCGACAAAGGCATCATCGTCACACCAAGCAAGGGAAACTTGGCTAAAACCTGTTCCTTGATATATTGAATTTCTTCCTGTTGCTCTGTGACGGTATTAGGCATGACTATACTTTCAATTCAAAAAAGAGTGACTTTGTTGCATGAGAGACCGCATCTGCATCAGCAACAGGCATAACAATTTGAACTGCATCAGGCAATTTGCTTGCCATAATTTGCCTATCCTTCAGCAGAGGAATAAATTTTGCCTGTTCATCAGCCGAAACCTTATCCAGTCCGGTTATAACAAGCAACATCTTCTTTTTCAGTCTCTGTTTTACAGATTCTAATTGTTCAATATGCTTGATTAAGTCTTGGACTGAGATATCAGCCTCTATCTTCGGATATTCTGCAAAGTCGGATGCTTTGGCTCCGACAATCAACAAAGCTCTATCATCAATAAATTCCGTTTTGATTTGATTAATCTTTTCGGCTTTTGTTCGGGCGGGTTTCGGACCAAGCCATCCTATATCAGGTTGGATGACTAAGCCATTCTTGCGTTTTTTCCGATTTTTTTCGAGTATTTCTTTTAATGACATTTTATCTTCCTTCCTTTAAGTTATGTAGAGTGGCGATCTGCATGGCGCGTGTATCATCATTGCCCACCCAAACAGAGTCAAAAATCGCACGATTTTCTGCGCCTAACTGTGTTTCAACAAATTGACGTACTTTCCCGACTTGTTTCGGTGTTGCATGACGCAAACTCAACGCCAATGCCAAACGAGCATCCTGTCCCGTAGGAATATCCTCGCGGATATATTCGCCCTCAATCACTTCTTCCAAAGATAGCGGCGGATTTTTAGCATAGGACAATAAACTGGCCGCCAACTCAGACCCGATATCAGCTTCCAAAATCTCACGGCGCATCACACCCTTATTAGCATAGATTTTATCTGATACTTTTTCCCATTTTCGTGGGTCAAGTGCAAACTTACCGGGGTTTTCTTCATCATATTCAGAATAGAACACTTTCCGCCCATAGGTTGCTACAAAGCTGGCGACTAACGGATGGATATTTAACCGCTCCGGATCCTCCGGATGGCTCTTGCTGTGTTCTGAACCCCATTCCAACCAATCCTGAATATTCAAGTCCAAGTAAATATGGCTTAAACGTCTGAACAACGGGGCCGGCATATTATACGCGGCGCCTGATTCTTCCTTGCTGTTACCGGCCAACACGACCACAGCATTATTCGGCAACTTACCGACGCCCTGAGCAATTGATTTTTCCAACGCTACGTGATAGATCAAACTTTGTGTTGTTTCACGCGCATTGGTCACTTCATCAATAAATAAGACGTGCTGTTTATTCGGTTCTGTCTCGCATTTTCGGCACAAATCCGTGTACCACTTAGGCGGCACCCAAACACCACCGGAGGCCCCATCGGCTCCCACGCCGTTTGGATAGATTGTTTTGCCGATAACATCTTCAGGCAAAATTCCGTTACACAGCGTAATTGAGGTCAAATCCGGATCAATTTCTTTCACGCGCTGTGATTTACCGACACCGGACGGGCCATGGAGCATGAAGCTCATTCCGTTTTGAATATAGAAGTTTATTTGGTCTTTGACAGGCATAGGCTCATCGGATACTTCTATTCCGTATTTCTTCTGTCTGGCTGTCGGCTCTTTCTTTTTAACGGGTTCTTTTCTTATCCCTTCTTCTTCGTCATCTCTTGAGACTGTTCTGGCGGCTACACGTTCGGTCGGCTCCATTTCTTTGGCAAAATAAGTGTCCAAATAATGTTTCATGAACGTTCTCTTAAAATCGCCATCATATCTTTCATTTGTATCAAATTGAATACCGGCGAATAAGCATTTTTTGGCGACCATTGTGCCGCTTCTATCCATCAGCCATTCTATCGGTTGGACCTCAACCCAGTATGGCGTTCCTTCTTTTACCTGTTCCCCGGTAGATAGCTTGCTATCGTCGTCGTATGGACGTCCCAGAACACGGATATACCTTTTGCCATCCATTTCATATTCCTGATAGGATGTGGCCTTAAAAGGCGTATCATGATCGTTTAAATCAACTGAATCAAATGTGTAATTTTTTCCGGTCGGACGGAGAGATCTTGAATCATGTAATCTTTCTAATTTTGCACTGATGCGTTCATCGGCGACCGTTTGCGGGTATTCCCCATATTCCGCTACGCGGATTCCAGCGATAGCCCTCGCTTCGCTCGGGCTGATTTTAGATGCCTCCGATGGAGGCAAAGCGGGGCGCGCCGAGATTCTACGCCTAGCCACGACATCCCAGTCCTTATCGCCCAGATAGTTGACGCAACGCACGCTTATATTCCTACAGGAAGACGCGGACCAAGAGACACAAGTTGTTTCTCCTTCAGAAATCTTAACGTCACCAACTTCATTCATAATGCCACCCAATATGGCTGTCAAATCAGTCGGAGCAACAGCTGTTCCGTACTTCTTCATGACATCCAAGGCATTATCGCCCCATATCTGATCTTCCTTCAAGAACGTAAAATCCATTTGAGCCTCCTAATTTAAACCATACTCTCAATATATCATACAATTTATTATTCTGCAACATTCTTGATATCTTGCTCTCCACGAAGCCTCTTAATCTCTTGTGTATAATATAAGTCAAAACAGTCATTTTAGTTTCCTTTCAAATTTTGTTTTAATGAGTGGTATTGCTTTCCTCTACACCGTTAGTATGAAAGAAAACCAAAACAGAAGTCAACGCCTTATTTTTCAACGATTTTTCAAAAACCTACTTTTAAATAGATATTGATAGATTTAAATAGATATAGCGAGGTAAAAAGTTTTGGATGACTTTGCAAGATTCTGTAAATTTATGCTCAAAATTAAAAAAATCCCCCAAAGAATCGATTCTTTGAAGGGGGAATTATAAGACTTTTAATCCGATGTAAAATAATTTTTTAAAATTTTTGTAATTATTTTTCTTGCAATTATCACAAATTACAAATACCCTTGAGAAAAGTAATCAAAGCAAAGGAATAATTTAATGAAATATATAATAATGTTTTTATGTTTTGTTCTTACTAAAATTATTCATCATATAATAATATTCTATAAAATGGCAACGAAAACATAAAAACAGGAAGTCCTATAACCAATTGACCAAATGTATTCATTCTATCATTGATACCAGACCATATAAATGTGAGAACAACAACAATTATCCATATTGATAAAAAAGACAAATATTTTTTACGTCTATATGTCAGCACAACACTAACAAATAAGTAACTAAAAATAAGCTTAAAATCAGTATGATAATGATGTTTCCAAAATTCAATAGATGCACCTACTATTAAAATAATGCTTAGAATACGTATAAAAAAAATACAACCTGTTAAAAATTTTTCCATTCAGTATTCCTTACTTGTTATTCCACCATGCAAAAGCTGCTAAACCAGCTAACAATAATCCTTGTATTAAATTTCCCACAACTGATTCTTTAGCTCGATAGTTATACTTTATAGTCTTTAATATGCTATCTGTTGCAATTAATGAGGACACAAATATTATACTCATAAAGATAAATGGGGTAAAAAGAAGTTTAACATTTTTATCTACATAACATTTAGCAACAAAATCTAAACAGAAATATATTAACCAACCAGCAACAATCCAAATAACAATTAAACTAGCATAAGATAAAACTTTAGACAGATCATTGCTAATATTATTCGTTTCTTTTTCAGGTTTTTCTTCCTCTTTATGTGTAATATCTATCATTCTGAAAACCTCACCTAAATCTTAATACAATTATTATGCATTAACCTAAGTATATCATTCAAATATACTTAAAATACAATCTAATTCCTTAATGTCAGTTCTTTTGCTCTCCAATAAATCTTTTGGAAAGGTTGCTTTAAAAAATCTCATTAATCGTTCCTTACTATCATGTGGTTCTTCTTCACCGTTTTCTTTAAAATATTGTGAAATGAATGCACTAAGTTGATCTTTTAGATTTCTTGTGGTTTTTCCCTCTAAAGAATTTTTTGTTTTTCCCAAAAGTTGCAAAATTATTCCTTCTATAGACGACGGATTTGAAAATATAATAATAGGACAGCGTCCTTTATTATAATTTATAAAATCTCGATATTTCACGTTATCTAAGGTTTTTCTATCAAGTTGCCATTTATTTTCAAGATTTCTTAATACATCATTTTCTATAGGGCCTTTAATTTGGAAGTCTTCATCAAGAACTAAATAAATTCTATCAAAATGCATTACCTTCAGAACATTAGAAATTTGAGAATTTGCTGTTCCTCCTCTACCACAATAAACATCTATGGGTTTTGCTTCTGATTGTGGGTATAAATCATGCAAATAATTAAAAAATATTCGTTCTGTTAATTCCCCTTCATAAATATAACGAACAACCTTTCTTTTTTCTCTTTTTTTACCCATTTTTACACCTCTTTAATTTTAGGTTTACCGTCATATTCTCCAGCAATATACTTCATAAAATAATTTTCATCATTACGAACACTTTTAATATCATCAAGTCGGAAAACATCTGTACACTGACTTGTCTTTTCAGATATAAATATTTGCGTTTTCGTCAAATATTGCAAAAACCATGGATTGTGTGTCGTAAATAAAATTTGTGCATTGAGAGGATTGGTTTCTTTTTTCATAAACAAATTCAATATACGTTCCACTAAATCAATATGTAAACTATTTTCCAATTCATCTGCCACTAAAATGCCACCACGTTCTAAAATATCATGAACTTTTACAAATAAAGATATGTAATTAGCAGTTCCTTCTGAAGCATCAAATATTGGTAAAAAGGCTTGTTTCCCTTCTGACCTATGTATCGTTCCTAATATTTTTGTATTTTTTTCTAAATTAGCTGTATCTTTACCTTCTTCTTTTATACGTTGTTTTGCATCAAATAAAAAAACATCATCTACACCAACATCAATTTTTCTAATTTCTTCAGCAACAATATTCTTTAGAATTTCATCTTCTGCTAATTGATTAGATATTTCAGTCATTGCCAAAAATGTTGGTTTTGTAACACCATAAAAATGAAAAGGTATTACATTAGACAATACTTTTGAAAATATATCTATTTCAATATTTTTTTGTTTAAAATAATTTAGATTCTTTAAAAATGAAAAAAAGCTAACATCACCAGAAAGACGTATCAGATCTGCTTGATTTATTTGCAAATCACTTGATGTATTAACTTTATTCAAGTTTCTGCTATATATTTCATTATATCTATTAGTTTTTATATTTAATCTACGAAGGCGTTCTTTTATTACTTTATTTTTATTTAACTCTATTTCATAGCTATATTGGTTATTTTTTTCTACAAATTCCGTACTAAAAAATGTATTTTTATCTTTATTAAAAAAATGTGGCTCAAAAATTATAGGATCTTTCATTATATAAGACTGATCTATAAACCATGCAAAAGATACAAAAGCTCGTAAAATATTTGTTTTCCCCGAAGCATTAGGGCCGACAATACAATTGATTTTATTTATATAATTATTTAAAAGCTTTTCAGATGTATTATCAATTTGTTGACTTTTATTAACAGAGAAATCGATTTTATATTCATCTTTTATGGATAGAAAGTTCTTAATTTTGAAATTCAAAAACATATTTCACCCCTTTTTTAACAAATTTATGTTAAATATAACTTACTTTTTTTTATAAATCAATAGGTGTGAAAAAAAAATTTATAAAATAAACAATATTCGAATTTTTATTTACCCTCATTTCTTTCTTGATTTAATTATAATTTATTCATAACCTAATCATAATTTAATCATAAATCCGAGGTAAGTTATGGCGCATTTCAATCAAAGACAGGGTTTGTTCCAATCAAAGAAAGACATTTTGCAATATGTCAATGATGACCCGCGAGAATATATCCCTTATGATTACAACTATTCAGAGGATATTTTCCCTGCTATAAACAATCTGTTCCCTGATGCTGAAAAGATTGAAATCAAACGTCCGCTTAAAAATATACGAGTATTTTTAGAAGGAAGCCTTGTCGGCATTTGTTTCAAAGGCTTTGATTTCAACGATATTGACAGCGTTAGTCTTATGATGGATGCTACAAATTCTCCGGATATTGATGCTGTTTACTTCATAAATTGCCGTTTTAACACAAGTTGCGGAATTGATTTGCCTTCTGCCGGTGCCGGTTATTATGATTGTGAGTTCAATGAGCCTTTTTATGTAAACATCAAAGGAAACGAGCTTCCTGATGCTCCGATAGAGTTTCATAACTGCGTGTTTAACTCGCTGTTGAGCTTTGAAAACATCGCTGGATGCGTTCCGGTAGAGCTCGACCGTTGCCTTTTTAACGAAAACAGCAAATTCAGTATGGCAAGATTTAACCGCGCCAACGATAAAAGCCTGTATCATATTGATATCAGAAACAGCATTTTCAAAGGATTGGTAAGTTTTGAAGGCGCAACAATCCCCGAGCGTAGCATTTTTGACTACCTGACATTTTTCGGCGATGTAAACTTTAAGGACTCCGTAATTGGCGAACAGGTTTTATGGAAAAATTTGAGCTTTGCACCATTTACAAACAAATCTGCCAAAGACGGTTTCAAAAGCTTTGTAACCGCATTGAGCAAAAACAACTACACCAAAGAAGCCAAGTTTTATGAGCAAAACATAGGCATTGACGCAGTTGAAAAGAAAATCGATAAGGATAAACTGGAAATCGCCGTCAAATCAAACTGGGTAAGCATCAAGCAAGCCGCCGCAATCCTGGGAATATCTTACACAACCTTACTGGCAATGCGTAAAGAAGACAAAGCCGACGGAATCATGCGCATCCCCTACCGCGGCGAAGGCAAAAACACCCGATACTACGTCCCCATCCTCGAAGCCTACAAAAGCAAAGACATGGATTTAGTAACAAAACTGGAAAAAGAAATTGGGTGAGAAAATATTAATCATCTAATGTAGCGTTGTTATAATTCTGATAAACTCTTGCTATTCTAAAAATTGTAAACACAGCGGCCATACACAACATTAGTGAATATACAAACACCAAATGAAAAATAAATGCAAATATTTTTTCTATTATACCATAAGGCATTGTCAAAAGAGAATTACCCAAAATTGAAAATATCAAAGCAATAATCTGCATTAATATAAAATGTATAAAAGCTGTATTAATTTGTTTATACATTGTATTATTAGTTTCATTACCATTATGTTGTGAAATAAATTTCTGAAATTTTTCACTGCCAAAAGATATCAATATAGCATAAGCCCCTAATGAAAAACCTGCTATGTCAGGAATGATATTTTGTATATTCGATATCCAACTCTCATCAATCCATGCATTAAATGCAAATATATTTAAAATAACTGATAAAATAAAATATATAGAACAAAATATTTCTTTTATACCGCCATAGCTATCAAAGTAATCCTTATATATACTTTTTAAATCATTAATATTTTTTATAATTTTATTTTTCATCAAACTTGCTCTCTAACTAATGTAATAAGTTCTTCTTTCATATCGCCATCTATATCATATAAACGGTATATGACAGTTGGATATTGTTTGGTTGAAGCCTCCACAGGAACATCATGCTCATCTTTCGCTCGGATTTCAACGTATCCATTTCTGCTGGCAATTTTTGCGAATATCTTTGTATCTTCATCAATATTTAATGATGTCGTCCTATTTTTAACAAAATATGTCTGCTCCATTTTTTTTGCTTGCATGGCATTTAGCTTATTCATCAATCGTGCTTCTTCATCTGCCAAATCATCAGGATTGGGAGGTGTTAAAACAATACTTAACCTGCTTATCTGTGGATATGAAAATAAACTTTCTATTGCATTCTCATCAGGAATTAAATTAACGGCTATATTTCCATATTTTTCAATATTATGCTCTATGTTTAATAAATTACGCATGAAATTTTCTATATACAGTTTGCTGAAAGACGATATACTACCATTCTTTGTAACAAAATACATCAAATGTTTTGTTGCATCAAAAACAAATGAGCACTTGGTTAAATTAGGACGTAAATTATCAGGTATTCTTATTTCATTTATATCTTTGGCTTCGGCTTCTTCTAAAGACTTAAAATTAAACCATGGGCTATCCTTATCTATATTTGTAAAAATAGATATTTCACCATATAAAGACTGTCGTCCCATTTTATCTGTTATGTCTTGAAGCTTACTTATAATACCATATTTTTCTCCAAAATATTTTTGGGTAGTTTTACTGGCAAATATATCGTTGAAAAGCTCCACGTACAGATTTGTTGAGTGTGGTTGCATTGTGATATTTAATATTGACACATAAAGTTTTCTTTGTTTAGTCATTTTAGTCTCTTGATTTTTAATATTTTTAATTAGTATATGTTATACTAATTATATTTCAACTGCAATTTCAAAAATGTTAAAGAATACTTCTTCTTTAACATTTTGTCTGTAATTGGCTATTTTCCTAGTATTTTATTTTAACTGTTTTATGTGGCAAATATAAAATGTTAAACTTTGCTAGGTTTGTTTATAAAGTTTAACATTTTTGTGTTTTTGTATTTTTATATGAATTAACTATTTTATACAAGTCTGTTAAAAATTTATACAGGTCTTTAACACTCACAACTTGTTCATTTTTCATCGCATCGCATTTAAATCTTATTTTTTCTATCTCTTTTTCTTTATTAGGAAATATTTCTACATTTTTCTCCATCATATGAGAAAAAGCGTTCCGTATATTATTCCAATGTTGATAATTACATCGACCGGTTTTAAATGACTGATTGTTTTCAAATAAAGTAGATATTTCAGATGAGATTTCTTTAAGAAATGATGTTTCTGAATAAGGTTTACTATCACATTGAGAAACAAAAGCCATAGATACTGCCTGCAAAGTTGTAATTGCAAGTGTTACATTAAATTGTGTTTCTTCATTAAATTTAATATAATTTTCTAGACACCTATGTATATAGTCTTTTGTTATATCAACATATTCTGACATATTTAAACCTCAATATTACTACATATGAAAGTTTAATATCGTGGTTTTATTTAAAAATCAATCTAATTAATTTATCATAACGTTTCTAGAAAAATTTTCTCTCAAATTCCTCAAAATCCGTTTCACTTCATCATTTGGGGTATATTTTTCTATATCATCGTATTCAAATCGGTGATTGATTATTTTTCCGTTCTTAACGTAAGAAATGTTTATTGAGCTATCGCCATAAGAGATATGATAGTGAATCAATGGTAAGTATTTATAAGTAAAGCCATTGTTCCAAAGCTTAATCAAATTACCGATAGTTATTTTATCAATTTTATAACTGCCATAAGGACATGCAAAGGCATTAATTATCAAACCTGAAATGACAAATTCGGCACAAGTCTTATTTTGTAACTTGTGCCGATTATTATAAATCCATTCGCAATGACTCAAAAACCATTGTTTATCTAATATTCGCATTAAACCCTCACATTTTCTACTGCATTAGCGAGCATTTGTTGATTGTAGTTGAAATAATGTTGAGTGGTTGAGATGTTTCTGTGATTGGCTAGTTTTTGCACTAAACATATATTAACTCCCGAATTTACCAATTTTGATACAAACAGGTGTCTGCCCAAATGGCTTGCACCCTTAATATTGAATTTACGGTAAATTGATGAAAACAAACGACTAATGCTTACTCTGTTATATGGCTTATTGAGTTTCTGACTTGTAAAAAGATAGGTTTCAGGGCTTAATCTATCGCCCCATTTGGCTTGAAGGTATTTCAAATACTCGCAAAACTCCTTCTTTAACTGGCTATTCATATAATATTCGCATTTGTTCTTACCCTTGTTTTTATCGTAATCAAGACAAATGACATCTTTGATTTTCAAATCATCGGTAAAAATATCCTTGATTTGCAGATAAGCAAAATTAATTGAGCGCATACCATTTAGACTGCAAAGGAACATCATACGAATTTGTTCGGCATGCTTCATGGACTTGATGAAATTCAAAATATCCTTAATTTTCTTATCATCTACAAAAACATCATTTGTCATAATTACCTCTCTTTACAAATTGTAATACTTCTCAACTCGTTTTCTTAATATTTGCTGTCCTTCTTTAATCAGCTCATTTAATTGGTTATCATTAAAGCACTCCTTGATTTGCTTTAAGTTCAAAGTAAGGTCATGCAATAAATGACATCCGACTTTACGTTTCTCACAATCAAGAACTCCGTAATAAAACTTACTCTTTCCTAAAAATTGTTCCGAAAACTGTTGCTTGCTCTCAACAATTCCAAGCTCTTGCAAAAGCTCATAAGCCTTGTTCAGATAATCTAAACCGTTATTTGCTTCTGCATCTTGGGGCTGTGGGGTTTTGCGTTTTATCATTTTGACTAACTCTTCCTTAAATTTGTTTTTCCAGTTCATCATCAATCCTTTCTTATGGTATTTATTACCAAATGTAATGAGCTGGCTATTTCTTCACCATTGCTTGATAAAATACAGTGTAGTCAATTTGTTGTGTCATGGTGGCAAGTCCGCCTTGAAGCTCCCATCCTTTCTTTATCTGCTCATTTACCCATTTTATCAGCTCATCTATACTGGTTGAACAAATTACATCATATTGCATAGCTCCTCCTTAATACTCATCAGCATACATTATGGTCATAACTCGGTTGGTAAGTCTTGGCTTACAGGCATTGGGCGAAAGGAACAGGAAATTGTTGTCATAGTAATCAATCTTCCAGAAAATCTTTTTGCCCTTAAAATCAAAAGCTCCGAAGTCCTTTTCGCCATATGGGTTGTTATTTTCATCAAAGTCATTAAAATTGCGGACTTTATTGATAATGGTTGCGATATCATCGTGAGTGTTGCTTCTGATACTCTCGGTCAAAATCAAAGTACCAAGCGAGAGATTAGCTCTGAATGCGTCATTTAGCTTTGCGATTTCTGATACATTATTCATTGCTGGTCTCCTCCAAATATAAGTTGAACATTAAATCTACCAAGCCTTCTTTGTCGTTAGCATAGTTCCAAACATTTTTGCCTTTGTTGTTTTTGATATCGGGGTCGGCATCATTATTGATAAAAAACTCAATCAAACCCAAACGCATCATTACTTGCGGATGGTTTACAACCTTTATAAAAGCAGTATTGCCATTATTATCTTGGGCATTGATATCACTTCCGGCTTGAAGCAAAAGGTTCAAAGTAGCAGGATTGCTTCGTTTTTTGGCGGCAATCATAAATGGAGTATCGCCTGAAATGTTACGAGAATGAACATCGCCACCATGAGATAAGAAAAGCTCAATGACCTCTGGCTCATAGAACTCACGGCAGGCGAACATAAAAGGAGTGTAACCGTTAGAATTGTAGGGTTTGTTTACATCTGCACCTTTTGCAAGCAAGGTCTTAATAGTTGCAAGGTCTTCGCTATAAAGTGCTTTCATTAAATCATTATTGTTACTAACCATTTGAATCTCCATGAAATTGCGGGTGGCTTTAAATTGCCGCCCGGGATATCATGCAAAGATTCAGCTGTCAAGCCGCAAAATTAACATTTTTTCACGATAATGCATTGATTCTAAAGAATTTCTTTTAAATTCAGCAGCTTGGGTTTGTAACATTTATTACAAAAAGTAATGATAAATACCTTTATAAGCAAAAGGACTTGATATGAAGGTGTTGATTGAGACTGTTACAAACCGTAAAGGATATAAGAATTTTAAGGATATTGCTGGGTTTAATGATTTTTTGAATGAAAATCGTGAGAAGATTAAAAGCTATAAAATTTTAAATGAAGCCTATAACGGAGCTTTGTTAAATTTTTCCAGTGTGTAATTAATAGCTTTATGGTCTAATTTTTGGGAATCTAAAATAGTTCCACATAAATCAAAAAAAACAACTTGAGGTATTTACTTAAAAGGGTTGTTCGTTTTTATGTCCATTATTTATTTACCTGTATGTAGTCAATAATATCGTTAAATCCTTTAAAAACAAGCAATGGTAATGCAGAATTAATTTTATCTTTAATATATCCGTCTTCCATAAATTTACCTTTACCAAGTAAAATTGGTTGAACTTCTGCATTATATGCACATTCAGTATCTTGTTTGCTATCGCCTATTAACCAAACATTATTTCTATTTATTTTATATGTTACATCATTTAATGCAACAAAAACAGGATCCGGATTTGGTTTATTTAGAGGAGCATCACCATTTCCTAAAATTTTCCTAAATGAGATATTCGGAAAACAAAATTCAACTTCTTTTAATAATAAAGACTTTTCTTTATTTGAAATTATATACAAGTCAATTTTGTTTTTATTACAAAATTTAAGAAAATCAATGGCATTCTCCATTGGGGTAACTTTATTATAGGCATATTCTATATAATATTTGAGATATTCACTATACGCTCTATTGGCATCTTTACCAAAAAAATTGGGAAAATTTTCTTTTAATGATTTTTTTGTATCTCTATATTTGGCTTTTGTGATATCCCAAGGTTCTTTATTATATTTATTTAAAACATACTCCATAGACTCAACAACGGCATTTCGTGTATGAGCAAGCGTATCATCCCAATCTAATAAAATTGCTTTTGGCATATCAGATATTTTTTCCATTCCTACCTTTTATCTCCTATTTCTTAAATCCGAGGTCTTCCAGCCAACCGGAAACTCCAAAAGTCCTACTTCCATAACCAACCCAAGGATTATCTGTTACATCACAGCCTTTACATTGTTCGGTTAGATTTTTAACAGTGTTTTGCGTTCCGCCACCACCATGAGTTATAAACGGAATAATGATTTTGCCATTCAGATTATAGCTTTCTATAAAACTGCTTACTTGTGGAGTGATTGTTCCCCACCAATTTGGCGAACCGATAAAAACAACATCATATTGGTTGATATTTTCTATCTTATTCAAAAGTTTTGGACGATATCCGGCTTCAATTTCTTTTTTCACTTGTTCGGTCATTGGTTTATAGTCGTCGGGATATGTTCCTTCGGTCTTAATTTCAAATAAATCTCCGCCGATTTTTTTATGAATATGTTCTGCGACTTCTTTGGTATGTCCGGTATGTGAGAAATAAGCAATCAGTACTTTTTTATTTTCCATGTTCGTTTTCTCCTGTTTGTCTTTGGCAAGAGCCTTGTATGAAACAAAAGCGATTGCCGAAAAAATGATAATACCAAGTAAGACTAATTTATTCATTGTCAACTCCTTTTTTAGTTTGTTTTATTCTAATTAGCTAAAAATCAAATAACAATATTTTTCTAAAATTTATGCATTATGAGATAAAATTACAAAGGGTAATGATTTTATTTTAAATTCAGTAGCTTAAAGATGTAACATTTTTAATTTATTTGATGTTATTTTTTATAATTGACAATATTTGTCGTAAGGAGCATTTATAATTAATGTTGTAACAATTTAGGAGTAAAGTTGATGAAAAAGCATATAAAAAAGAAAAAGACTCAAAATAAGCCTTTTGATGTCGGGGCTTATGAATTGCATAATAATACTTTATATCGGCATAAAGTAATTCCAAATAAAAAGAAAGCATTAGAATTAAAACGAAAAAAGGTTGATATCAGAGAATATCAACCTTTTTTAATTATTTTTTGAGGCGTTTTTCTCTTTCTTCTTTATAATTGCTTCCTTTTTTATATTTCATCATTCCGCCCAACCAAAGAAAATTATCTACTTTAGCTCTTTTATCTTTATATGTCTTTGGAAGTTTGCAAAAAGCAATAAAACAATCTATTAACTCAATGAAATTTTTATAGTCTTTCATTAAAGTGCTTAGTTCTGTTTTCTTAAAATTTTGATTTGATTGTATGCATTCACAAGAAAAATTTTTTTCTGTAATGTAGTCTTTTAAAAGTTTTTCGACATATTGATCATATATTGAATATTCTTTGGGATTACAAAAGTGGCAAAATTTTGTAGCAAAAGAATAAATATCTTTGCTCAATGTAGATTCATAACCATCAAAAACTTTATCTCTCAAGATAGCGGTTATAAAATCTATTGCGTTTTTCTTATCTCCATTATTTTCAGGTTTTAATATTAATTGTCGTAAATTTATTTCTTTATCTTTATTTGTTTCTTTATATTTATTTGCTTTTGATATACATTCAGCAACATTATAAATACAAATATCAGGTATATTTGTGCTATAAAATTCATTAAGCAATTTAACTCGTAAAAATGTTGTTTTTATTGTCCAATCAGACATTTTTTTATTAAATAAATCATGTAAAATTTCATCTTGTAATTTATACCAATTATCAACATTTTTTTGAATTTTTTCATATTCTTTTTTGCTAAGACGTCCTAAAATACCTATATGGAAATTAGCACTATAACGTTTATTCCAAAATTCTTCCAATTTTGTTTTTGAGGGAAATTCAAGATTTTCAATAGTTCGGTCTAAGTTCATTTTCACACCTCTAATATAAATTACACTTCAACAAACAAATATCTGTATTCACTATTTTCTGAAACTTTTTTCCAAGAAAGTTTATAGCTTCCGGTTATTTTGCACTCTTCTTTTATTTCATTAAAAAATGTTGGAAAATCTATATGCCCATTAAGTGGTTTTTCTTTTCTAAAATATTTATAAATTCCATCTGTTTTGTTACCTTCCCAAAAACAATGATTGTTTGTAAGCATTATAAAGAAACCACCGTTAAATCCATGTGCTTCTACCAATTTTTCTAAAAACTTTATGTCAACGATAGCTTGGCTCATTCTTTTGGACATAGTCTTATTGGGAGGCATTTTTAATTCAATAGCATATTTTTCTTTCGTTTTTTCGTTTTCAATAACAATATCAATTTCCCTTTTTATATCCTTTTCTGTAAGGTTTTTTTCTGGAAGTATTTTATATCCATCTTTTTCAAATTTTTTCCGAAGTTTAATAATAAGCTCTATTTGCAAGCCTATTTCTAAGTCTATATCCTTAAACTTATCTTTAATTTCTAAAAGACTTGCTTCGATTATTTCTTTTATATTACTCATTTTACTTTATCCAATCAGCTGGTTTAATTACTTTTACTTGTTCGCCCCAAGTGTATAGGTGCCAATCCATTTCTCTTTTGCCACCGGCTCTAAACTTAACTGTCAAGGTTCCATCGGGATTGTTTGTCATAGTTTGTGTCGGATGGAAGATATATTTTGAGGCTTCATCAGCAACTTCTTTATCAAACAGCCACTCAACCTCAAAAGGTTCTTCATGATATGCTCCGAAAGATAATTCGGCGTATTTTTTCAAATCAAATCCTTTAACCGGTACAAACGGAATATCTAAAATTTCTACTTTTTTGATATTGCTTAAAATAAAATTATGAACGTTATCTCCGAAATATCCGTCGCTATGATGTGCTACCAAATAATGATTTCGTTCGCCATATAAAAAACCATAAGGGTCTAAAATGTTAGTGCTTGTTTTAGATGTTTTCTTATTGAAATATGTAATCTTAATTTGATGACATTCTAAAATAGCTTGTCTGATAACTGATATAATTTGATTATCAATTTTCAGCTTTGGCCCCGGACGACAAATAAAACCTTCAGCTTCCAAAAGAGCCTCGGCATCAGGTTCAATCTTGCGATATACATCAGATTTGATGCTTGCTTTAATTTTATTGATAATATTTTCAAAAATTTCTTTTTTGCCTTGCAACTGTTTATTTTCCAACAAAGTGCTTGCTGTCTCCAAAACAGATAACTCTTCTGCCGAAAATTGAATAAAATCTTTTAAGGTTCCCTGCGGAATAAACCAACGTTTTATATTGTTTTCGCATACAATTTCCTCTGTTTGCGGAAAACGAGTGATTATCATATCTCGCATGCGTTCAGCCGTCCTACGTGAAACATTAAATTTGTTGGCAATTTCGTTTAAGGATACACCTTCACGAGTTGATTGCATCCAAACCGCTAAATCTAACAAATCATAAGTCTTTTCATATGCCATAACTTTGTTCTCCAATCTGTATATGTCAAATATTGTCATATGAGTGGTAAAGATTTGTTAAATAAAACCGATTTTTTTGCTTACCGGAGCTTTATTTAGCTGTTCCATTTCTAACATTTTCAATAGTTCTTCTTTATTATCCATAAAACCTAAAATTTCAGCTTTGTCTTTTACAACAACAAAATCTCCGGGAGTTAATGAAGGTAAATGGCTTAAATTAACATCTTTGATATTAAAAAAGTGTTCAAAACAAAGATTGCGTTGTTCTTCTGTCATATAATCATATTTTACTTTGAAGGTAAAACGTCGCAAAGATGCTTTATCCAGCTTATCCATGAGGTTTGTTGTACAAACAAACGGATGAGTTGCTTTTTCCATTTGGGTCAGCATTTCGTTTACTTGCGTTACTTCCCAGCTTCGTTGAGCTCCATTTCTGTCTTGTAAGAAACTGTCCGCTTCATCAAATATTAAAAGAGCTCCTTGTTGCTTGGCTTCTTCAAAGGCTCTTGCTATATTTTTTTCAGCTCCTCCCACCCACATTGATAATAGGTCGGAACATCTCTTTTTTATAACAGGTATTCCCATTTGTTCGCCCAAATATTGAGCGAACGCTGATTTACCGGTACCGGATACCCCATATAAACAAAGCGAAAAGTTTAGTTTGCCTAAATTTGTAATTTGTTTCGCCAGATTGGTTAAATTTGTATCGGTATTGAGTAACGCCGGATTGAATTGTGTTTTAGGAATAACAATATCGTTTTTAGGCTTTTCACCATTGTTGTAGGCTTCTTGTAAAACATCAAGGGTTTGTTCAACTTCTTTTATTCCGCCTTTTATCAATTTCGCAGATTTGGTTGCCGTTGTAATAAAAGAGGGGGATAATGAGTATTTAGTAACAAATTCTTTCACCGTTTTCTCATCACACGGAAGATTGTTTGCTTTTAAGCTCTTTTGCCACATTTCTTCTAATACCGGTTTGTTTGGACGAGTAAAATTAATAGCATATGTAAATCTGCGTAAATATGCTTTATCCATACTATAAATGTTATTTGAAATCCAAATGGTCGGGGTTTTATTGGTTTCTAATGTTCGGTTAACTTTTAGTTTGGATATTTCATCATCTTTTTTTGAGAAGAAAAAATAAGAATTGTGGCAATCTGTTAAAATATCATCTGCCTCATCTACAAGAATACAGGATTTTTTATTTTTTTCCAGCAATATATTAGCTCTGACAAGTTGTTTGTATCGACTGTCTGCATCATCTGTAACCAAATCACTATTAGCATCTTCACCGATAGAGTATAAGTTGCCGGATATTTCATTTACCAAAGTTTTTGCAAATTCGGTTTTGCCTGTTCCAGGCTCTCCATATAAAAGGATGTTTATTCCTTTTTCGTTATTATTTAAACTTTTTTGTAGAATTTTTTTCACATTTTCAATATTTTCAATATGCTTAAAGTCAGACCATTGTAAATTCGCTTTGGTCGGTTTCCCTAAAATATAATTCCTTAAATCTTCCAAACTCTTAAATTTTTGATTGTATAAATATTTGCTGAGAGATGTTGGTTCAACCTCACCATTATATTGAATTTCTATTAAACCCAGAGTTACTAAAGAAGAATGCTTGTTACACATTGCGTCAATCTTATGAAGATTTATTCCTGCAAAAATAGCTTTTTCTTTAATGTCTAGATTGGAATGTCTTGTTTTAAGATTGCGTAAAATGTCGTCTAAATAATCATTGCATTCATTTCTTATTAAGAAACCTAATAATTCTATATCATAATGATTAAGATTGAATAACTTTTGTAAAAAAAGTAAATTTTGCTCAAAGCTGCTAGGTTTATTTTTAGGAGATATTTTATATTTTTTGCTGATTTTAAACGCATATTCAATGATATTATTAATACCGATTTTATGATTTTTATTGTAAAACCTCATAAAATCTCGTTTGTCATACTCTTTTTTTGTTTCCAACAATCTATGTTCGCAAAATCTTTGCCCGTCTTCAATAATCCATTCTGCAATATTTTCCACGTTTGGTCTAACAAAGTTTTTATTGCTTAAACCATTTGCAATATATAAAAGCATTTTCTTTTCTTCAAAATTGTTTGTCATATTACACCTCTTGTTTTTTGTTACAAGTGTAGTGTAATACGGACATGCGTCAAAAAATGTCATAAGCATTGGGATGACAACAAAATAAATACCTTTATAAGCCAAAGGACGTGATATGAAGGTGTTGATTGAGACTGTTACAAAGCGTAAGGGGTATAAGAATTTTAATGATATTGCTGGGTTTAACGAATTTTTGAATGAAAATCGCAAGAAGATTAAAAGCTTCAAAATCTTAAATGAAGCCTATGAGGGTACTTTTGAGGAATTGCTTCAAGATGTTATGAAGAGAGCTGATTTCCTAGGTAAGATGATAGGTTATGCCTTTTTTGAAATGACCGATAAAAGCGACAAATATAACAAATTGCTTCGTGCAATGGGACTTTTCGAAAGAAATTCAATGTTTGGTCAGAGGATATATAAAAGTTTAGCTGTTTATCACAATATCACACAGCTTTTTATATGATTTCATTGCATCTTCAAAAGATATAACTGTATCACCATAACACATTGTAGAAACAAAAGAGTTATACTCTTTTTCATAAAGCTCATCATTTTCTAACTTTGCGATAGTTTGTTTGATAAAGTCATTAATAGCAATATCTCTTTCCTTATCTCCTCTTAACTTATCTTTTTCAAATATTTCTTTTACCAGTCTTACAAAATCTTTATCACCATTAATTATATCATACATTGCCGATAAATCATGCAAATGTCTCATTAATGCTGGGTCATTAGTCATATGATTATAAGGCTCAGAACGGTCTTTGATATCTATACGCCAAAGCAATGCACTGAATTTGTTAGTAGCGGTTTCTGTCGGATTGATACATTCAATCTCTGCAACAGGACAATCTGGTACAAATTCTGAAACAAAAGATGTGATTTTCTTTTTTATGGTTGGCAAATACGTTGGTTTGAAACTTAACTCAACTTTCAAATCATTTCTTAAACTGCCTTCCAATTCCACTTCTTTAGGATAATTGATGTAAAAATTCACATATTTACACTCATCTCTTGATTTAATCGTATCATCATCAATATTTAGAAGCTCATTTTCTTTTATATATTGAATGAAGCTATCTCTGAAAGAACTTCTTGCTTTACGGTTATTGTCTTCAAGTCCTACAATAGAGAAGTCAACATCTTCAGAAAAACGATGAATTAAATCATATCCTTTGGATAAAGACGTTCCTCCGGCAAATACTACTTTAACATCAGAACTGTTGTTTTGTTGGATTAGTGATAATACAGAAACCAAATACCAATCTTTTTCAATATATGAAGGAGCAATGCCTGTTTCTAATGAAACAGCATCAATAATATCTTTAGTTAATTGTTTCATAACGTATTACAGCCTTTCCAAAACTAATGTTGCGAGAAACTCTTTTATTTACACCGATTATAAATCCGTTAGGAACTTGTGTTGTCAGTTTGTTATTATAATCAAGCTCTGCTTTTGACGGAATAACCTCCACGCCCATTTTCTTTAATGCAGAGATAGCTATATTCCTTAAATTGTCTGCAGGGATAAATTTTCCTGAAATAACTGATTTAATAACCTTTGAATATATGCCTTTTCCTACTTTAATTAT
>JAZQZB010000060.1:0-51689 GCA_045633825.1 Alphaproteobacteria bacterium
GATTCCCGTTACCTGCTCCAACACCAAAAAGCACCGATTGAGGTGCTTTTTTGTTGGTAGTGGTATAAGGGAAGCGAACCCCTTGGGGCGCAAAGTGATGAACAGATACTAAATGTATCTGTGAAACCTTTGCGGTGCAGATTTGTTAACGAGCTTGAAACGTCAGTGCAAACAAGCGAGTGTTACAAATCAAACTTTCGAGCTTTTAAAAAAAAGCGTATTCCCTCATACCTGCTCCAACACCAAAAAGCACCGATTGAGGTGCTTAAAAAAACACTCAGCCTCGAATTTTATTGATTATATGACTTAAAACATCGTTTCTATTATATGAAGTATCATAAAATTGCAGGCCTAAATTTTTACATTCTTCCTCAAATTTTTTAGAATATTCGACATGTCGCGATACAACACTCAACAATTCATCATCACTCATTGCTCTGGTATAATCAAACTTTCCCTCATATTTTCTGACATTATTCAAAACATCTTTTGACGAAAGTTTCGGATATCCTAAAACTACAATTTCAAATTTATCTCCGAATAATTTTACGGCATCAGCCAATTTTATATGATATCCCTCAACAACAAATTTTGATTTCGGATGATTATAAATGACGGCATTAGCATAAGATGCGACAAACGGTGCAACCATATGATTATTACCTGTATGATAACTCATTCCTAATTCCGGATAGTTTTCTTGAAACGCGCCGATAAAAGCATCAACAGATATTATATTATGACCTAATTCATCAGATAACATATTTGCCAAAGTAGATTTTCCGCTTCGAGCGGCACCAAGGATCAAAATATTTTTCATTATCTTTTTTATTATCTCCATAAAACATTTACTCTTACAATTTAATATTATCCCTATTGATTTTTCAACTGAAATTTTATACAAATATAAGCAAGATTATATCTATCTTATCATCAATACGGAGAGAATACATTATGAAAAAACTTTTATTAATACTTTCCCTTTTTATTTGTTCATGTAAATCAATAACTTATCAAGATGTTAATCCGATTATATCTCCCAATAATCATTTATTACCGGCATTAAACACATCTATTGATATATACAATTTGGAAGCCAGTTATTCCGAAGGATATTTCACTGCCAAAGCATCTACTTACGGCTCAAGCTATACCAATAAAAAAGGCTTCGGCACCTCATATCACAAAACAAATATAAAAGGAAGAAATTACAAAGATAAACGCGTTAATGACGTTATAAATATTTTTGAAAAAGAAGTAAAAGAAAACATATCATCCTCTAAAGGCTCCAAAAAAGGAACTATCAGCTTAAAAATACGCTATCGCGAAAGCGACAGCAATAAACAATATCGTCTTGTTTCTTTATTATCATTCGGCACGGCAAATTTATTAGGATTTCCATGGGATAAAATAGATGAAACCATCGAAGTAGAAGTAGAAATTTTAAACAATAAAAAAGAAAACATAAAGACTTATAAAGAATTTGTCAGCGGAAATTCTTATGTTGCAGCATGGTGGGGATATAACGAAGATGATGCCCCTAGAAAAGTTGCTGCCGATAATATAAAACAAGCATTAGAAAAAATAAGAATGCGCATCAATGCAGATGCCGCAAACATAAAGAAAAACTTAAAATAAATTATCTGTCGATAACCCGTTATACCAATTCATCAAAAACCAGGATAGTGAGGTTAATAATAAG
Source organism: Alphaproteobacteria bacterium (assembly GCA_045633825.1). Classification (GTDB taxonomy): domain Bacteria; phylum Pseudomonadota; class Alphaproteobacteria; order RF32; family CAG-239; genus CAZU01. Next base: position 1,703 of record JAZQZB010000060.1, read on the forward strand.
AAATAAGTACGGCTAAAACGGAGTGTGCAAAATAAGCTTTTGGCAGTTTAAATGTTATTAAAAAGTTGAAGACCCCTTGACCAAAGCTGAACGCTTTGGAGGGGTGACAGTAAATGGTTGTCATGCCTGTTTTGCGGTAAATTATTGTCATTCCTCGAAGTGCGCTGTGCGTCACTTCGTCAAGGAATCTCATCTTTGCGTCAGCGCTTATTACTCTTACGTTACTTTTGCTTTATAATCAAAGACATATATTAAATTGTCATCGCTCGTTTTCTTTTAAGAAAACGTCAAGCGATCTTCCTTGTTTTATTAAAAAGTTGAAGATGCCTAACCTCGCTCATTACATTCGCTCAGGGCATGACATTTTTTTGTTATACGAGTTTTTTCAAAAAAACTCGGAGAACTGTTCAGATAAAGTCAAAATAAGAAAACCGGCAAGTGAGTGTGGATAAACCTACATGAACTTTTAACACCCCGTAAAATTGCTCCAGATAAGCTGTTATACGAGTTTTTTTGAAAAAACTCGGAGAACTGTTCAGATAAAGTCAAAATAAGAAAACCGGCGAGTGAGTGTAGATAAACCTACATGACCGAGCCGGTTATTCGTATATTTTGGCTTTAAATGAGCTGTTATACGAGTTTTTTACTATTGTTTGATTTTTGAAAACACAACCCTTGGAAAATCTTCTTGCGCTTTGTTTAAGTGCCAAGCATTACGGGCAAGAAATACTAATGAACCGTCATTATCTTCAGCTATGTTTAGTCGATTTGCATCAATAAATTTGTTTAGGTCGCTTTTATCTTCGGAAGATATCCAGCGAGCTGTGAAATATTGCGTTTGCTCAAACATAACCGGCAAACCGAACTCATTTTTAATACGATCAGCCATAACCTCGAATTGCAAAACCCCGACAACACCGACAATCCACTCGGCACCGACAACCGGCTTGAAAATACTGGCACCGCCCTCTTCGGCAATTTGTTTTAAAGCATCACCGAGATGTTTTGATTTTAGCGGATCCAAAGCTCGAGCCGATTTAAGAAGTTCGGGAGCAAATGAGGGGATTCCGGTAAAGTTAATTTTCTCACCTTCAGTTAATGTATCACCGATACGAAGCTGTCCATGGTTTGGAATACCTATAATATCACCGGCAAAAGCATCTTCGGCCAACTCTCGTTCTTGAGCTAAAAACATAACAGGTGTCGGAACTTTCAAGCCTTTTCCGGTGCGCACCTGATACAATGTCATACCTCGTTTAAAGTGTCCGGAACAAATACGCATAAAAGCGATTCGATCACGGTGTTTCGGATCCATGTTAGCTTGAATCTTAAACACAAAACCGCTGACTTTATTTTCATCAGGACTGACTTCTCTTTCGACTGCCGGATGAGGACGAGGTGTGGGCGCAAAAGCATGCAATCCCTCCAAAACTTCTTTAACGCCAAAGTTATTGATTGCACTTCCGAAAAATACCGGAGTAAGTGTTCCCGCCAAATAAGCATCCAAATCAAATTTTGGGCAAAGTTCACTAATCATCATCACATCTTCACGAAGTTTTGCGACTTGGTAAGCCGGCAATAACTCATCAAGTTTAGCATCATCAAGTCCGGAAACTGTTTCAATAACCGTATTAATAGTTGATTTATCACCGGTTTTATTCATCAAAATCATCCGATTGTTTAAGATATCGTAACAACCCTTAAAATCTTTTCCGGAACCGACCGGCCAACTTGCCGGTGTAACATCTAAAGCCAAAGTTTGTTCAATCTCATCCAAAAGCGCAAACGGATCTTGTCCTTCACGGTCTAATTTGTTAATAAAAGTAACAATCGGCATATCACGAAGGCGACAAACCTCAAATAATTTTTTAGTTTGAGTTTCAATACCTTTAGCCGAATCAAGCACCATTACGGCAGAATCAACAGCGGTCAAAACACGATATGTATCTTCGGAAAAATCCTCGTGTCCGGGTGTATCCAAAAGATTGAATGTAATGTCCTTATATTCAAAAGTCATCACCGACGAAGCAACGGAAATTCCTCGTTCTTGTTCAACTTTCATCCAGTCGGAATGCGCGCGACGATTTTCACCTCGAGCCTTAACAGCACCGGCTTGTTGAATAGCACCTCCGAACAATAACAACTTTTCGGTCAAAGTCGTTTTACCTGCATCAGGGTGTGAAATAATCGCAAAAGTTTTGCGTAAATTAGTTTCAGTCATTTTAAATCTCTTTTCATTTATAAAATTAGCATACAAGTATCAATTAAAATTTTATTAGTCAAGTAAAAGAAAACCCCCCGTTTTAGATAAACAGGGAGGTTTCATTTCAAAAATAAAGCTAATCTTTTAAGACTTTACCTTCAACATCATATTTCACAATAGTTGCTTTATCTTGCAAACCTTTAATGATGTCACCCATAGTTTTTTGAGCAAGCATAGCTTTTAACTGCGATTCTATTTTATCTAAAGGTTGAGGTTTAGCTTCTCTGACATCTTCAACCAAAATCACATGATAACCGAATTGAGTTTTTACCGGAGTTTTAGTATATTCGCCTTTTTTCAAATTAAAAGCAGCATCACCAAATTCGGGCACCATCATCTCTTTAGTAAAATAACCTAAATCAGCAGGTTCTTTAGAATATTCTTTGGCTAACTTTTCAAAACCACCGTTTTTTTGGAATTTAGCAATAACTTCTTTAGCGGTTGCTTCATCTTTAACCAAGATATGTTTAGCTTTAACTTCTTTTTCACCGTTAAAAGTATTTTTATAATCATTATAAAGTTTTTCTACGGCAGCATCATTAATTTGTTTTCTGACTTCTTTTTCCAAATAAATTTTTCTGGCCAATTCTTCTTTCAAAGCCTTAAGCTGTTTTTTATAATCTTCATCATTTTCCACTTTAGCCTTAACAGCTTCCTGATAAACGATTTCACCATCGACAAAGATATCCAAAGTTTTACCATAAAATTCATCAAACGAAGTTTTTTCCTTAACTTTAGGATTCGCATCATAAGCGATTTTAATATCGGAAACTTTAATTTCTTTACCGTTTACCACAGCGGCAACCCCGTCTTTTCCTGCGGCAAAAGAAACTGTCGAAGCCATCATTGCCGTTGAAAACATCAACATAACCAAAAACTTTTTATTCATCACTTTTCTCCAAAACAAATTCTTTTCAACTGACAATACATATAATAGATTTTCCACAAAATTCCAAGATATTTTTTTCAATCAGGTTTATAACTTGGCAGAACTCTTGACTCTGATGATTTAAAACACTAAATATGATGTGTTAAACTATTGATTATAAAACTTATAACTCAAGGATAATTGAAATATGATAGGTAGTATTGCCCGCAAGATTTTCGGTTCAGCTAATGACAGATACATCAAAAAACAATATAAAACCGTTGAAAAAATAAATTCACTCGAAGCTGAATTTTCTGCACTAACCGACGAACAACTTCTTGCCAAAACTCAAGAATTTAAGCAACGTCTTACCGAAGGTGAAACTCTTGACGACATCTTGCCCGAAGCATTTGCCACCGTCCGTGAAGCAGCCAAACGCACATTAGGTCAACGTCACTATGATGTTCAACTTATCGGTGGTATAATTTTACACCAAGGCCGAATTGCCGAAATGAAAACAGGTGAAGGTAAAACTCTTGTTGCCACATTAGCTGCCTATCTTAATGCCTTGTCCGGCAAAGGTGTTCACATTGTAACCGTAAATGATTATTTAGCCAAACGTGATGCCGAATGGATGGGACAAGTATATCGCTTCTTGGGATTAACCGTAGATTATATTATTCATGAAAAAAATGATGAGCAAAGACGCGAAGCCTACAATGCCGATATTTTATACGGAACCAACAACGAATTAGGCTTTGACTATCTCCGTGATAATATGAAATTTCGTCGTTCCGATATGGTACAACGTTCATTTAACTATGCCATTGTTGACGAAGTTGACTCAATTTTGATTGACGAAGCCAGAACTCCGCTCATTATCTCCGGCGCGGCCGAAGACAGCTCCGAAAAATATATTTTAGTTAATCAAATCATCCCCAAACTCAACGAAAAAGATTATGAAAAAGACGAAAAAGCTCGTCAGGTTACCCTAACCGAAAAAGGTATGATTCATGTTGAAGAATTATTGAAAAAAGTCGGTCTTATTGCCGAGGGCGGATTGTATGATTTAGCCAATGTAAGCCTTGTCCATCATGTAAATCAAGCACTACGTGCCCACAAAATGCATACTCGTGACGTCGATTATATCGTTAAAGACGGCAAAGTTATGATTATTGACGAATTTACCGGTCGTATGATGGAGGGAAGACGCTATTCCGATGGTTTACATCAAGCAATCGAAGCTAAAGAAGGTGTAAAAATTCAATCTGAAAATCAAACTCTTGCGTCCATTACTTTCCAAAACTATTTCCGTTTATATCCAAAACTTTCGGGTATGACCGGTACAGCCATGACCGAAGAAGCCGAATTTAATGACATTTATAATTTAAACTGTGTTGAAATTCCGACCAACAAACCGGTTCAAAGAGAAGACTTAAACGACGAAATATATCGTACCGAACGTGAAAAATTTGACGCCATCATCAAAACCATTCAAGAATGTCATGACAAAGGCCAACCTGTCTTGGTGGGTACCGCTTCTATTGAAAAATCAGAATTGGTTGCCGATTTATTAGCTAAAAATACCAAACTTAAATTTGAAGTTCTAAATGCCCGTCATCATGAACGCGAAGCCTATATTGTTGCCCAAGCCGGTACATCCGGTGCTATTACCATTGCTACCAACATGGCAGGTCGTGGTACCGATATTCAGCTTGGCGGTAACGTTGAAATGCGTTTAAAAGAAGCTCTGAAAGGCAATGAAACCGAGGAGCAAATTAAAATATTAAGAGAAAAAATCAAACAAGAAGTCGAAGCAGACAAACAAAAAGTAAAAGAAGCCGGCGGACTTTATATTCTTGGTACCGAACGCCATGAAAGCCGTCGTATAGATAACCAATTACGTGGTCGTTCCGGTCGTCAGGGAGATCCCGGAACATCAAAATTCTTCCTTTCATTGGAAGATGACTTAATGCGTATTTTCGGTTCAGACCGCATGAGTATCATGCTTCAACGTCTCGGCCTTCCCGAAGGTGAAGCACTTGTCCACCCATGGATAAGCAAAGCTTTAGAAAAAGCCCAACAAAAAGTTGAAGAACGCAACTTTGATATTCGTAAAAGCTTGCTCAAATACGACAACGTTATGAACGAACAACGCAAAGTTATCTACCAACAACGCAAAGAATTAATGGAAGCGGAAGATGTTTCCGATACCATTTCCGACATGTGCAATGATCAAATCCGCAATGTTATATATTCAAACATTGCCTATAGCTCTGCGCCGAAAGACTGGAACATTGACGCATTACAACAAGATTTAAGTCGCTTAACAGGTATTCTGTTCCCCTTAAAAGACTGGAGCAATGAAGAAGAAATTGATTGTGAAAAACTTGTTGAAAGAGTAACAGAAGCTGTTGAAGAAAATCAAAAGAATAAAAATGCCAACATTTCTGATGAAATCGTCCGCGCAGTTGAAAAATCAATTTTATTACAAGAACTTGATACATTATGGAAAGATCATATTGCTACATTAGAATATATGCGTCACACTATTGTACTTCGTGCTTACGGCCAAAAAGATCCGTTAAACGAATACAAAAAAGAGGCATTCAATATGTTTTCCGACATGCTTAATCAACTGGGTGAAAAAGTTGCATTTATCATTATGCGTACGGTAATTCAACAAAATTCGGCCGAAGACATGGAAGAGCGCAATTCTCGCCAAGCCAAGATGAATGAAGTACATGAAAGCCCGATAAATTTACTTGCCGGAAATTCTGAAAATCAAGCATCTGCAAGAGAAAAACAAACCCCGTTTACTTATGGTAAAACCGAAGTAGACCCTAAAAATCCGAACACATGGGGTAAAGTTGCGCGCAATGATTTATGCCCTTGCGGAAGCGGAAAAAAATATAAACATTGTCACGGACAAGTATAACCATAAAAGTCATTCCTTTGCGAAGCGCTTTATAATATAGTCATTCCTTTGCCTGCGCTACGTGTTAAAAAAATAACTGTCATGCCTTGAGCGAGGCACGAGCGAGACCCGGCATCTTCGATATATTTAAAAAAATTCGAAGATCCCTTGACGATTGCTTAACACTATCGAGCGATGACCGTTTAGATAAAAAACAACTGTCATGCCTTGAGCGAGGTACGAGCGAGACTAGGCATCTTCGATGTATTTAAAAAATCCGAAGATCGCTTGACGATTGCTTAACACAATCGAGCGATGACATAGAAGAGTCATTCCTTTGCAAAGCGCTTCAGTGTCAGGCAATCAAGGAATCTTATCTTTGCGAAGCTCTTTATAATAATTTTTCGACACACTCAAAAAAAACCTCTCACAAATATGAGAGGTTTTTGCAAATACATTTAATCAATTATTTAGCTTGCAAAGCTTTTAATTGAGTCATCAATTTTTCAATACTGGCTTTAGCATCAGCAATCGCTTTTTGAATTTCAGAACTTTCTGCATTATCCGAAGATTGCCATTTAGCAATTTTATCTTTTAATTCATTAATTTTTTCCATTATTGAATTTTGAGCTTCTTGCGATTTTTCATCAGATTTGTTTTGTACAGACTCAATTTTAGCGCTAGCCTCATCAGCTGCAAACTTAACTTTTCCGGCTAAACCTGCTAAATCCAAAGCATTAACATTTGAACTAATCAAAACAACAGACATAAAAGCAATAAATTTTTTCATCACATAGTCCTTTTAAATTAAATTTGTATCATCACCGAAATTATAAAAAAAATTTATAGCCTGTCATAAAATAAATTTCCTTTTTACACAAAAAAAAGTGCCCCTTTCGGGGCACTTTAAGATGTAATTTTTTAACCAAGTTTACACCAAACTTACTTTTCTCCCGGAATATTCAACAAAGTTCCGGCACCATCCATTACCACAGTTTTCCAACCGCTTGCTGACTTAGCCATTTCCTGTTGAACTTCCAGCTCACGAAGTTTCAAGACTTGTGGATTTCGAGCAATTGCTTTACCCTCGACATCCATAGCCAGAGCGCTACCTTTAGCTTTTGCTACAAGAGCATCTGCCTCACCTTGAGCTGCAATTACTTTCTGGCGAGCCTCCTCTTCAATCTGAAGCGTCTTATTCTTTGCCTCCTGAGCCTTTTGCTCGGCAAGAACCTTAGCCTCGATACCTTTCTCAAAGGCATCAGAGTAATCGAGATTTGTCATCTGGAAGGAAATTTCTGTGAAAAATTCCTGATTCAACTCTGTAATCAGTTTCTCACAAATTTCTGCAGCAGCCTTATCTCGATTTGAAACCAACTCCTGTGCAGTCCAACCACCGACGACGTCTTTAATTACACCACGAAGTACAGGCCATATCAATTTTTCCTCATACCCTCTTCCGGCAGACAGATACAACCTTGGAGCATTTGCATCGACAATCTTATACGTGAAAACATACTGCATGTATGCTGACTGGATATCCGACGTATAAGTCGCATCATTTGATTCGATTCTCTGTGTTGTCTTATCCAACTTCACAAAATCTGAAAAAAGCGGAAGTTTGACCGAGAGTCCATAACATGGCTTATCGGAAACCTTACCGAAAGTAACCCTAACGCCAACATGTTCGGCGTCAATTGTTCGTAATGAACCAATCAAAATAAGAACAACAGCAACAATAGATAAAATCCATACAATAGACGATGATCTAAAGTTTCCATCATCATCATAAAAGAAATCGTCAATCATAATTTTTAATTTTTTAATTTAACATTATAGATAATAAATAATTCGTTGTTGATAGCAAGATATATACCACATTTTTGTCTACCACGCAATACCCTTTTTTAAAAAAAAATTAAAAAAAATGCATTTTTTTATATTTAAGCAATAAAAAAATATTTAAAAACACTCTAAAAAAATGGCATAAAATAAAGGATTTCAAAGCACACACCCACTTCAATTAAAAATATGACATTATTTGTCTAAAATAAGCCTTATTTGCAAAAATTTGTCCATACACCCGATTCGAATCATTTTTTTGATCAATATTATTTTATACGATTCGTCATTTCATAATTTTTATCATCAATAAGACAATATCTTACTCTAAAAAAACGAATTTTTTACTGGATTTTTAATCTTTCAAGTGCTATAAAACTCACAGAAATTTTTTCTATTAAACTACAAGCCGGTAGATTAGGCATAAAATCGTCTGATTTAGAGGCTTTTTTTATTTTGTTAACGTTAACTTTAAGGATGAAATATGTCTGAAGTAAAAATGAAAATGATGGATGGTAACGAAGCGGCCGCTTCCGTTGCCCACCGCATGAATGAAGTCTGCGTTATCTACCCGATTACTCCGTCATCTCCGATGGGTGAATGGGCCGATGCGTGGTCTGCTGCTAACCAAAAAAACCTTTGGGGCATTGTTCCCGAAGTTCAAGAAATGCAATCTGAAGCCGGTGCTGCCGGTGCTTGCCATGGTTCACTCCAAGCAGGTGCTTTGACCACCACCTTTACCGCTTCTCAAGGTTTGCTCTTGATGATTCCTAACATGTACAAAATTGCCGGTGAACTTTGCCCGTTTGTAATGCATGTTGCTGCTCGTTCTTTAGCATATCATGCATTATCAATCTTTGGTGATCACTCTGACGTTATGTCTTGTCGCCAAACAGGTTTTGCAATGTTAGCCTCTAACTCTGTTCAAGAAGCTCATGACTTTGCCGCTATAGCTCAAACATCTACTTTGCGCTCTCGCGTTCCGTTTATGCACTTCTTTGACGGTTTTAGAACATCTCACGAAATCAAAAAGATTAATTTATTGTCTGATGATGATTTACGTGCAATGTTAGAAGGTGTTGATTATCAATTCAATGTTAAAAACGCTCTTCGTCCGGAAGCTCCCGTTCTTCGCGGTACAGCTCAAAACCCTGACGTATTCTTCCAAGGCCGTGAAGCTTGCAATCCTTTCTACAACAAAGTTGAAAGCATTGTTCAAGAAGAAATGGATAAATTTGCTAAAGTTTCAGGTCGCAAATATAACGTTGTTGACTATGTCGGTCCACAAGATGCCGAACAAGTTATCGTTATTATGGGTTCCGGTGCCGAAACAGTTGAAGAAACAATTACTTACTTAAATGCAAACGGCTACAAAGTAGGTTTGATGAAAGTTCGCTTATATCGTCCGTTCCCATCAAAATCATTCTTAAAAGCTTTGCCGAAATCAGCTAAAGTTGTAAATGTTTTAGATAGAACAAAAGAATCAGGCTCTATCGGCGAACCTTTATACTTGGATGTAGTTGCTACATTAACTCAAGCTCATGCTAACGGTGAAATCGCTAACATGCCTCGTATTTTCGGCGGTCGCTACGGTTTATCTTCAAAAGAATTTACACCGGGAATGGTTCGTGCCATATACGACAACGGTGCATCAATGAAACCTATCAACGGATTCTCTGTCGGTATTAATGATGACATAAACAATACATCTTTGCCATACAGTGACGATATTGACACAGAAGGTAAAGACGTTGTTCGTGCTGTATTCTATGGTTTAGGTGCAGATGGTACTGTCGGTGCTAACAAAAACTCAATCAAAATTATTGCTGAAGATGCCGGTAAATATGGTCAAGGTTACTTCGTTTACGACTCTCGTAAATCAGGTTCTATGACTACATCTCACTTGCGTTTTTCTGACAACCCGATTAAAGCTGCTTATTTAATTAACAAAGCAGACTTTGTTGCTTGTCACCAATTCCCGTTCATGGCAAAGGTTGACATCTTAAAGATTGCCAAACCTGGTGCCACATTCTTGCTCAATGCACCTTACTCTGCTGACGAAGTATGGAATCATCTTCCTCGCGAAGTTCAAGCTGAAATCATTGCCAAAAAACTTCAATTCTACACAATTAACGCTGTAGAAGTTGCTCGTGAAACAGGAATGGGTCAACGCATTAACACCATTATGCAAGCATGCTTCTTTGCAATTTCTAACATTTTGCCGAAAGACGAAGCTATTGCACAAATTAAAAATGCAATTAAGAAAACCTATTCTAAAAAAGGTGATGCAATCGTTCAAAAGAACTTTGCCGCTGTTGATGCCTCTTTGGCTCACTTGCACAAAGTTGAATATCCTGCCGAAGTAACATCTACCTTCGATAGATTGCTCCCTGTTCCTGCCGATGCTCCGGAATTCATCAAAAAAGTTACCGGTGAACTTATTGCCGATCGTGGTGATTTGCTCCCTGTTTCTGCATTCTCGGAAGTTGTTGACGGTACATGGCCGACAGGTACAACTCAATATGAAAAACGTTGTATTGCAACTGAAATTCCTGTTTGGGACGCTGATGCTTGTATCCAATGCGGTAAATGTTCATTAGTATGTCCTCATGGTGTAATTCGTATGAAAGTTGCGTCAGAAGAACAATTAGCTTCTGCTCCGGCAACTTTGAAATCAGCTCCATACAAAGGAAAAGAATTTGCCGACAAACGTTTCATCTTGCAAATTTCTGCCGAAGACTGCACAGGCTGTGGTATCTGTACTTCTGCTTGTCCGGTTAAAAATAAAGAAAATCCGGAACTCAAAGCTATCAACATGGCTCACATTGAAGACTTGTTGGAAGCTGAAAAAGCAAATTGGAAATTCTTTGAAACATTACCTTATGTAAAACGTACCGAAGTTGCTAAAAACTTGCCGAAGACGACTCAAATGATTCAACCTTTGTTTGAATTCTCGGGTGCTTGTGCAGGTTGCGGTGAAACTCCTTATGTAAAATTGTTGACTCAATTATTTGGTGACAGAATGGTTGTTGCCAATGCCACAGGTTGTTCTTCAATTTACTCCGGTAACTTACCGACAACTCCTTATGCCAAAGATGAAAAAGGTCATGGTCCTGCTTGGGCAAACTCATTATTTGAAGACAATGCCGAATTCGGTCTGGGTATGCGCTTCTCAATCGACCAACAAACATCTTTTGCTAAACAAATGTTGGAAGGCTTGAAAGACAAAGTCGGTGCCGAATTGGCCGACAAATTGTTGAACAATCCTCAATCAAATGATGTCGAAATCGACAATCAAAGAGGTTATGTTGCCGAATTGCGAGCCAAATTGGCTGGTATAAACTCTGCCGAAGCTAAACATCTTGATAAATTGGCCGACTACCTCATCAAAAAATCTGTATGGATTTTAGGTGGTGACGGTTGGGCTTATGATATCGGTTTCGGTGGTCTTGATCACGCTATTGCTTCCGGCAAAAACATCAACATTTTGGTAATGGATACAGGTGTTTACTCAAATACCGGCGGTCAACAATCAAAAGCAACTCCTATGGGTGCTTCTGCTAAATTTGCCACAGCCGGTAAAGCATTACCGAAAAAAGATTTGGGTATGATTGCAATGTCTTACGGCAATGTTTATGTTGCTCAAATCTCTATCGGTGCTAATGATGCTCAAGTAATCAAAGCCTTAAACGAAGCCGAGGCTTATGATGGTCCGTCTTTGATTATTGCATACTCACACTGTATTGCTCAAGGTTTCAACTTAATCGACGGTTTAGCTCATCAAAAAGCTGCTGTTGAATCAGGTTCATGGCCTTTGTATCGTTACAATCCGGAAAATATTAAAGAAGGCAAAGCTCCTTTGAGTTTAGATTCAAAAGCTCCTTCTAAACCATTGGCTGAATATATGGCTAATGAAACACGTTTCCAAATTGTAAACAAACAAAATCCGGAACGTTATGAAACCCTTGTAAACAAGGCTCAAGAAAACGTTAATGAAAAACGTTCTCTCCTTGAACACATGGCTGACTTCAAAGTTGCTGAATAATCGCAACTTATAAAATAACAAAAAACTCCCTACTCTTACGAGTGGGGAGTTTTTGTTATCGACAAAGTTAATCACAGGCCTCATTCAAGTACATAATCTGCTCATAAAGTCTGACTTTAGCATTTTTAACCCATTCAAAGTCAGCCAATCTCTTCGGCAACATTTCATTAAATTTCTCTAATGAAATACCGACTGCATTCATCTCTGCCTCTGTATTCAAACCGAGAATATAACCCTTATCCGTAAACTTCTTCACTTTATCCAAAGGAATTATATACTGCTTAAAATACGCCGGCAACGACTTGTACTCAAGATGCAAACGAACCAATTCGCCCAAAATCAAATCCAAGCCTATACTGTCCAAACGATCAGTATCAAAAATGCAAGTTGACTTAATTCCGTGCTCTTCCAAATATTCCGGTGACACATACTCCTTATGAAAAACCATAAAGTTACCGTTTGGAATCCCCTTACGCAACGCCAAAATAGTGCTGACACTATATCCTCTGGCAGCAAATACGGCTACATGTACATCATGAATATAATGAGCAACATTATTCAAAAATTCATTCAATACCGCTACAGGACCACACTTCTCAACGTCTTGCTCATAGCAATAGATATACTCTTCAGGTATTCCCTTGCCAAGCAAAATATGTCTCATCAACGAAACAATCGGCATTCCGTAATCAATATATTTTGATTCCGAAAGACCGGGAAGACAAACAACCGTCGGATACTTACCATATCTTTCATGATATCGCGACAAATAAATCGCAGCATCATACACGATAGACATTGAATCACCGAAAATAGCCACAACCAACGGAACTTTATCCCTTTGGCTGAAACAATCCCCTTTTGTAATAATATTACTTAAAGGGACAACTTCAGATACCTGCGAAAGTAACGTCTTTTGAGCGCCGATCATTGCATACTTGAACGCTGAAATCTTCTCTGCAAAATTTTTTTCTGCCATAAACAAATAATTATTAAAATTAGACTTATATAAATTGTTATACAAATTGTAAAACATGTAAAAAGCATACTATTATTATTTTTGACAAAAATCAAGACAAAAAAAATAAAAGCTATTAAAATTCTTTAATTTCATAACAAAAACCGGCTTTCTTAAAAGAAAACCGGATTTATTTTTTATTACTTCAACTTATCAGGATTAAGCCCTTGAAGTTCTTTAATCGTAAAAATACCGTCTTTTCGAATTAAAACATCATCAAACCAAATCTCACCCCCTCCGTGAGCCTTGTCTTGAATCAATACCAAATCCCAATGCACACTTGAACGATTTCCGTTAAAAGTTTCATCACTATAAGAATTACCGATTGCCATATGTAGCGAACAAGCTATTTTTTCATCAAACAAAATATCCAACATTTCTTTTCTTATATACGGATTTACCCCGATTGCAAACTCACCCATATATTTAGCACCCTCATCAACCGAAAGTTGCTTTTGCAATTTGTCATTATTTGCTCTCGATTCTGCTTTAACAATCTTACCGTTTTCAAATTCCAAATAAATATTAGAATAAAAAGTTCCGCCATATATTGTATCGGTATTAAATTGAATATGTCCGTTTATCGATTCTTTTACCGGTGCGGTATAAACTTCGCCATCCGGAATATTCATAGCTCCGTCACAAATAACCGATTTCAAGTCTTTAATCGAAAATTCTAAATCGGTATTCGGACCTTTAATTCTGACTTTGTCGGTTTTATCCATCAACTTTTTCAATGGTGCCATAGCCTTGCCCATTTTTTTATAATCGACCAAGCAACAATCAAAATAAAAGTCTTCCAACTTCTCACGTGACATTTTAGAAACCGCTGCCATTGTATCATTAGGATAACGCATTACACACCAACGAGTGTGAGGAACTCTTGCTTCAAAATGAACCAAATTATAATAAATATTTTCATAAAGTTCTTTCTTTTTTGCCGGCAAATCAGACAATGCAAACAAATCATCATATCCTCTTAATGCCACATAACAATCCATATCATCCATTAAAGTTCTATGCCATTTTGCATATTGTTTAACTTGCTCATCAGAAGCATTTGCCATCAAATTTTTAATAAATGAATTATCATTATAAAAATAAAAAGGAGTTGCCCCCATTTTAGAGGCCACACGAATAAACTCATTCATCAAATCTTTAGTCGAAGCACTAAAAGCCTCAATATAAATTTTATCGCCTTTCTTCAACTTAACCGAATTTTTTAAAACATTTTCGGCCAACTTGGTAAGTCTTTCATCAACTCTCATATTTTATAAATTCCTCATAAATTCATTCAATAACTTAACCCCGAAACCGGAAGACAAACCTGTTTTATCCAACCTCAAGCCACTAATATCTATATGCGCCCATTTTGTACCTTTTTCAATAAATTTATTCAAAAATGCCACCGAAGTAACTCTGGCCGATTGTCCGGTAGATATATTTTTTATATCGGCTATATCCGAGTTTATCATCTTTTCATAATCTTCATTCATTGGCAAATGCCACAATTTTTCACCACTTTTTTCACCGGCAGCAATCAGCGTTTTGGTCAATTTTTCATCATTGGAAAACAATCCGGCATATACATTACCGAACATGGCGCTTACAGTTCCCAAAGTTGCCAAATCAACAATTTTTGACACCTTAAAATTCTTTTGCATATAAGCCAAAGCATCGGCAACAATCAAGCGCCCTTCAGCATCGGCATTCAACACTTCAACCGTTTTTCCGCTATAAGATGTTATAACATCGCCAATTCTGATTGAATTACCATCGGGCATATTTTCAACCAATGGCACCACTGCCACCAAATTTTTCTTCAATCTTTGCAGTGCCGCCACCTTCATCGAAGCAACCACACAAGCAGCACCGGTCATATCCATTTTCATCTCGACCATACCCCCGCCGCTTTTCAAGGACAAACCACCGCTGTCAAAACATACGCCTTTGCCCACAAGACCCAAATCATAATCTTTTTTATCTCGATTACCTCGCCAAGACATAACAGCCACATATGGCGAATTACTGCTTCCCTTACCGACTGCCTCAACCAATCCTAACCCTTTAAGTTTTATTGCCTCAATATCCAAAAGCTCAACATCTATACCCAAATATTCGAGCCTTTTAATATCATAAGCAAACACTTCCGGCGTTAAATAACCAGCCGGTTCATTACACAAATCTTTGCAATATCTCACCCCGTTAACCAACGCCAAATAAGGTTTAAATTCCTCTGTGGCTTTTTCATTATTTACTGTCTTTAAAATGATTTGCTCAAGCTTGGTATATTCATCATCTTTCTTTTCCGTCTTATATTTATCAAACCCATAAGAACCAAGCAAAACCCCATATGCCAAATTTATTGCTATCTTATCATTTTCGGCAAAAATATAAGCATTTTCATCATGAAACAATATTTCAAAAAGTTTTTTTCCGACATTTTGGATACTTAAATTATCATTACTTTTACCCAAACCCAACAACACTATTTTACTTGATCCGCCATAAACATTAACATATTCTCCGGCTTTTGCTTCAAAACCGGCTTGCAAAATAGTGCGTTCAACCAATTCGGCTTCTGTTTCATTCAAAAAATCAATAGTTATCGGCTTATTTTCAAACAACGCAATGACTTTAACTATTGTCTCCGACGGGGTATCTTTAGTAAAAATAACTTCTAACATAACAATTTACTCCTCAATGTTATAAGGATTCTCTTTTTCATAATAACTACTCTAAACACGAACTAACAAAAAGTAAAACAAAAAAACTCTTTCGAGACAAAAAATATATAGACAAAAAACCTTTTCAATGTTATATTTTGTCAAGTTATTGGAGAATATTTATGGCAAAATTAAAAAAATATCTTGCATTAGCCGTAAAAGAAGAGCTCGAAATCTATGAAGAGCTTACCGATCTGCTCGACCAAATATTTCACAAAGGCCGACGATGTGATCTGAAAAAAAACTGCAAAAAAAGCAAAGATCGCGGCGGTGACAAAGGAAAAAACACAAACAAGCCAAATCATGAAGATCAAATATCAAGCAAAACCATTGATAAACAACGCATCAATGAAATTGTAAACGAAAATCAAATCGGAACTCCTCATATTGCCATCAAAGATCAGCCCAAACTTTCAGCTGAACAAAAATTAATTATCAACTGGGATTTTGAAGGTGTTAATTTAAGTAAAAATGAAATCAAAATTTCAACTTATTTTAAAAATGCTCTTACGGCATCAGAACATTACGACATTTGTGACCGACATGATATTAAAGAATATAACTTAAATAATATCCCTATTTGGCAAGAAATGAAAAAATTCAAAAATTTTCAGTTAATGTATCACCATATATGCTCCCAGCTATCCAACGTGGGCTACCCTCCTGACCAACTTCACTTACTTAATATATACGACATTGCATATCTGATAAAAAAACATAACAAAGAAAATCCTCAAAACCTTATGCCATGCCAACGCACCAAATTTTTAAAAATGTTTGCAACATGTTACGGTGAAGAATTTTTACACATTGAAACAATGCTCGGACGAGAAGAAGACGCCAAAAATTTTCTTGAATATATCAGAATACAATACATCAATCAAAACGAAACTTACTCTGACGAAAAATGGGCAAAAATACAATTATCTGCAGCCAAATACAATGTTCACCACAAAAAAAACCGTCAATTTGCTAACGAAACGGATGACTACAGTGAAATAAACGCATTTCCGAACCTGACACTTTGCTATGCTCACCCGTATCATACAATATTACATCATCCGAAAGAAATTGACCTTAACACAAACTTGGTATATTTGGGCGGCCTAAAAAACGAATTTCGCATTGTTCGAAATCCGGCAAATGAACGCATGTACTCACAAGGTATTGTCAAAATACAAAAACCGGGAGGTCGAAATGAATAATCTTTTTGCAGAAATAAATAAGATTCGTTTTGCCGTCACCGGAACTCCTCTATCTGACGGAGATATAAACAATTTTCAAGCCGATCTCATTGAAAACGGTTACAATCATCTTCCTGATGAAGTCATAACTTTCCTAAAAAAACACAATGGTTTTCTCTTTGAAAATCGCTGTATTTGGGGAATAAACCCCAAACAAAAATATCAATATGATATTATAGGCGAAAACAATTTAGCCGAAAACCCCACCCCTGAAAATTTAACTCTTTTAGGCGAAACCGAAACCACATATATCGGTTGGCATAAATCAAATAATTCATATTCAATGATTGACAAATATGACTTTTCAGTGATACACCAATTTGAAAACTTTCAAAACGCTGTGAGATATATTTTAAAAATCGATGACTAATATATACACTTATTCAAACTCAACCATATCAAAAGCCGCCCAAACAATAAAAAACGGCGGGCTGGTTGCGTTTCCGACAGAAACAGTATACGGTTTAGGTGCCAACGCTTTTGATAGCAAGGCCGTCGCTAAAATTTTCGAAGCCAAAGGTCGTCCGAATTTCAATCCTCTGATATCTCACATTGCCGAAATTGAAACATTATACGAATTAGCTCAAACCGACGAACGCGTTATAGCTTTAGCTAAACAATTTTGGCCCGGTCCGCTTACTTTTGTCCTAAATCGCAAAAAAACAGATTCTTCTTTTGATTTAGTTTGCGCCGGATTACCGACTTTAAGCGTTCGCATGCCCAATCATAAAATTGCTTTAGAATTAATAAAACAATCATCCGTACCTATTGCAGCTCCGTCAGCCAACCGTTCTCAAAGCATTTCTCCAACCACTGCTCGTCATGTTTTCGAAAGTTTAGGTTCTAAAGTAAACATGATTATTGATGGCGGAGCAAGTAATGTCGGTGTTGAGTCTACCATTATTGATTTAACCACTGCAAAAACCGTGCTTTTAAGAGCCGGCGGACTAGCCAAAGAAGATATTGAAAACTTTCTAAACGAAGAAGTTATTATTTCTCATGGCAATCCCAAGTTACCCTCATCCCCCGGACAAATGCTCAAACACTATGCTCCACGCATACCGACACGCATCAATGTTACTCCTGCCGAACGTAAAACAAACGAATTTTATATCGGTTTCGGCGACATGGAATGCAATCTCAATTTAAGTAAAGATGCAAATCTTATTGAAGCTGCATCCAACCTGTTTGCACACATGCATTTAGCCGAAGAACAAACCGACTACCCTTCCATTGCCATTGCCCCCATACCTGATTATGGTTTAGGTCTGGCAATAAATGATAGAATACGTCGTGCCTCATACAACAAATAAATCAATACACTTTTGTATAAACATTTTTATTTATACGATATTCGACAATTTGCAAAACACCGAACATAATGGCATAAAACCCTATAATAAAGGAAATAGCCACAGCTCCGATTGTCGGAAACATTAATACGGCAAGTCCGAAAAATAATCCGATATATCCCATAAACGCAGTCCATTTCCAAGGCAAGTCCAATCCCTTAAACTCCAACGAACTGATTATCTGAATAATTCCCACCGTCAAACACCACAAAGCTAAAATCACCGGTAAACTTATCGCCGTAATACCAATATTTGACATAAGCACAACACCTACCAATACATCAAAAGACCCGACCAATAAATACCAACCGTATCTTAATTCATAAGCCGACATAAGATAAAAAATTCCGGTAAAAACAAAACCCATTCCTATATAAACAGCCAAAGCAAGCAATGTCTCAAAAGGATTAAACCAGACAAACAAACCCAATATCATCATTACAATACCGGCAAATAAATTCCATTTACTGTTTGCATATCTTGAAACAACCATAACAAAAAGCTCCTATAAAATTGATATCATCAAAATATATAGGAGCATTGTTGTTAAATTTAAGTACTACTTAAAAATTTTATATTTAACCAAATGATCTTCCAGTCGAAAAATTAATGCACCCCACAAAGCCGAAAGCACCGAACCGCACAAAATTCCCAATCTTATCTCACTTTGCATATCTTCCGGCAAAGACAATTTTCCGACAAACAAAGCCATTGTAAAACCGATACCGGCCACTGATGCCACCCCATATAAATCTATCATTTTAACTTCTTTGGGAAATACGGCTATCTTTGCTTTAATCAACAGCCAAGTTGTCGAAAAAATACCGATTTGTTTACCAAAAAACAATCCGCAAATAATTCCCAAAGTCAAAGTATGAGTAAATGTTGCCAAAGTAACACCTCCCAAATAAAGTCCGGCCGAAGCAAATGCAAAAATTGGCAATATCAATACATCAACCCAAGGTTTAATAACTCCGACCAATTTTTCTAACGGCGAATATGTTTTTCTATCAACACGCATCGGATAAGCCATTGCCACGACCACACCGGCAATAGTTGTATGAATACCGCCATTTAAAAAACAATACCACAAAACAATTCCTAATATCAAATAAGGTACAAATGAAGTAAACTGCATCTTATTTAACATATAAAGCGCAAAACAAGCCAAACCGGCATACCCCAACAAATCAAGCGATACGCCTTGATTATAAAAAATTGCAATAATCAAAATTGCGCACAAATCGTCAAATATAGCGATTGCCAACAAAAATATTTTAGCTGCTTGAGGAATTGCCTTTCCCACCAACATCAAAACACAAATAGCAAAAGCAATATCTGTTGCCGTCGGTATCGCCCAACCATTCATATATTGCTGATTACCGTTGTTTATTATAGCATAAATTATAGCCGGACATAAAATTCCGCCCAATGCGGCCACTGCCGGCACCAAAATTTGTTTAGGATCAGATAAAAAACCTTCTTTCATTTCTCTTTTTAATTCAAGCCCCACCTGAAGAAAGAAAAACACCATCAAAACATCATTAACCCACCACTCCAATGACCTTGAAAAGCTCAATTTTCCCAAACCGACAAACAAAGGTGTTTCCCAAAAATGAGCTATTGTTTCTCTTAATCCGGTATTTGCACAAATAATTGAGGCAAACATTGCCAATATCATCAATATGCCACTGGTCATATCATTACAAATAAATTTATTCCATATTTCTCTAAAATTATTATTTTTCATCTGTTTCCTCAATCATCAATATACATACATTAAAAGCCGTCTTTACTTCAAAAGACGACTTTTAAAAAATCAAAAAACTAGCATTTAGTCAACATAAATTATACCTTTTGATAACCGATTAAAACACTTTTCTTTTACTTCTCCTGTTTTCCTAGATACTGTAATATAACATTCTCCTTCCGGTTCGGCGATATATACTTTCGGCTGTTGATAAACCGGTTTGCTTGATGAAACAAGACTGCTTATCAACGTAGCGCCTGCCACAACGCCGGCCACTCCCCAAGCCAAATCTCCCACTGCATGAACTCCGCCGTGATGACCTCGATAATGAAAATGACCATGATGTCCGCCTCTTTTAGCCATTGCCGGATTGCAAATCATCAACGAAACGACTAATGCTAAAAAGAATTTTTTCATCAATCTTCTCCTCAAAGTTGTTTTACTTATTTTCCTTTATGATGATGCGGACGTTTTCCGAAACGCTTTCCTTTATGTTCTTTTTTCATTTTTTTCAATTTTGCTTTTTGCTCATCACTCAAAATCTTTTCAAACTCTTCCATATTTTCTTTTCTTAAATTTTCCATTTTTTCATGAAGTTCTTTCTTTTGTTTTATCAAAGGCTCCATTTTTTTTCTGCCCTCTTTTCTCAATTCTTCAGCTTTTGCTCTTTGTTCTTCGCTCAAGCCCAATTTATCGGCAAACATTTCCTCATATTTTTTAACTTCTTCGATTGACGGACGTTTATCAAAATCTCTTTTTGGCTCTTTAGCCTCAACAACACCACCGCTTAAAACAACCGCACATACGGCCAACAACAACAATTTTTTCATTTTTCATCTCCTAATAAAAATTTTAATTTTTTCGCCAAAACTTTTCTTGCATTAAAAAGTCTTGATTTAACAGTTCCTTCCGGCTCGCCGAGTTTTTGGGCAATATCCGCAATACTAAAATCCTCAAATTCGAACAACACCACCACTTTTCGCATTTTATACGGCAACTCATCAATCGCCTTTAAGATTATTTTCTGTCTTTTTTTTCCATCAATAATTTTTTCTTGCGAAGCAATAACGGCTTTATTTTCCAAAACCGCCTCATCTCTTACTTCTCGCAAATTTTGCTTATATGATGACGACTTAAAATAATCTTTGCACACATTAGCCGTAATTGTTGCAATCCAAGATTTTAGTTTTCCGCTTTCTTTATAATTATCAATATTTTTCCAAGTCTTAATATATACCTCTTGTTCAATATCATCATTATACGAACCGGTAATTTTTTTAATTATGGCTTTTATCAAACCCTTATTTTGTTCAATAATATTTCTCATTTAGCTCACCAAAAGCAATCCGTAATCATCAACCGGCAATCCCAAATTTTCAACATAGGAATCCTGATTTTCCTCGTATTCCAAATCAACATAAGGATTATAAAAATCATCACTCATTTGATAATTCGGCATATTTACAAAAACCAAAAACAAACAAGCCATGCCGAGCAATGCCGAGCTGACAATACGTCTTTGTTTTTTTCTTTTATGATACAAAGGCTTTGCTTCTTTGATTAAATCAGAAATATCTTGCATCATTTTATCTCCTTTCTACCACTTATAACGACAGTATAAATAAAAAGGTTCATTTTTAAATAAAAAAAATTAAAGATGCCCCAAATAAAACCACTCACTTCCTATATCAGCATTATGATTCGGGATAATAATAACTCCGTCAAAATCACTGATAATTTGTTCTCCGTTATCATAAATTGCCAAAACTTCGCCTTTTTTAATCTTACTCAAATGTCTGTAATTTCTGCTTAAACGACCATTTGCTTTTTTTGTGATAAAACTACTCATTTTAACAAGATTAGGATGATTTCTTACCGGCTCACTTATGTCAATAACCCCATAATAAGCCAAAACATTTAAAATAGATTGTCTTGCCACCTCTACCGAATTTTGCCCCTTATGATATCCGCACTCAACAGTTATACCTGTTTTTCCATGAACATAAGCATATTTTTCGGTACAAAAATTATCAATATCATTATTATCATCATATATTTCCGGCCAACCGGCTAATGCATTTTTAACCTGAATCAAAGACAATAACTCTTTATTATTTTCACTCGGATAATCAATAAATGCAAACTCAACATCTTTCTTACAATGAGTTGAATGCAAATCCAACAAAATATCACAAGTATCTATTTCTTTAATAAGACAATTAGCAATTTTTTCCTCATTATTTTGAGGATTTTGATGAAAACACACCACACGATTTAAGTTTACATCAATAAATCACACATTTTTTCTTTGGGATTTTTCATTAACGCAAGGAATAAAAGTTACCGCTCCGCTTTTTAATTTATATTTTCCACTTTCTATTTGTTCAATAATTTGTTTTTGAGCGATTGTTCCCGCTACCTCATTACCGTGAACGCCACCCAAAATTAAAACATTTTTTCCCGCAACCGATGAATTAAATACATATTTTCTAAACATAGCAATTTCCTCTTATATTTCTTGCAACCAACATCATTTCGTTTAAACGATTTTCATTTACAAATTGTATCACGCCTCTTTGAGCGTCATATCCGTTTCCGACATAACCTTTTTCCAACAAACTATCTATCAAATCAAAACGATTAAATTGATTATTAATTATGTATCTTTGCAAATTACTCATTATTATTACACACAAAAAAAACGGGATTATTCATCCCGTTTTAGTAACCATGTACAATCTTTTAAGCACACACCAACCTTCGACGGGAACACAATTCCTGACGTTTTTTAGATTTGAGTTGTTTAGCAATGCTTAAAAACATAAATTACATCCTTAAATATCTTAACTTCGGATGATATTAGACACAAAATATTATTCGGTCAAGTTTATTTATCACAAAATATGAAAGACATTGACATAATTAAAATAAATGCTATCAATAGCCATAAATAAAGTAATTTTATCAGGATAAATATCATGTCAAATCAGATCATTACATCTCCGCAACGTTTACAAACCACTCAATACGATCTCATATTCTCCATGGGAGAGGCTTGTTTTTGTGCCGATATGTTAAGAAAATTCGGGCTTAGAATTTTCAGTGCTCCGTTTGACTGGATGGCCGGATCCAATTTAAGTGAACGTTTTCAACTTTTTCTAAACGATTTTAACCGATTTATCGAAAAACAAGACTTTGTCTATATTGACAAACGATACAATCCACTTCCCCGTGACATTTACAAAAACAATCATACAGGCATAACCTTTAATCACGATTTTCCGATGAACGGCAACTTTGACGAAACTTTTTACGATGTACAAAAAAAGTATCATCACCGTATCAACCGTCTGTTAAAAACCATACAACAGGAAAAGAATGTATTGATTGTATATATTGAACAACCTTTCAGCCAAATGCAACAACCCGACATTGATGAAATGACAATTTTGCTCGAAAAAGCAAACGCCAAATACCCCGATACAAACATTGATTTATTATATATCAAACACAATATCGAAATGAAATCAGGCGAATACAAAATTTACCATCCGCACCCGAACGTATTTTTTGCCGAATGTAATAATCGTAACCAAAAACCTCACGAAATAACCGACGGCAATCATAAAAATGTAGGAAAAATACTACGTCAATTTAAGGTAAAAAAGACTTTTAAATATTACAAAAAAGCTTTCATCTTATATGCAAAATCTCTTCCGTCCAAGATTTTCAGCATACGAAACAAAATAGGCGAAACGCACTTAACCTTACTTGGCGCTCATATCAACTTAACCAAACGCAAAAACAAAATATTAAAAAAGCTCGGAATAAAAGAAAAACATTCTTAAAAACGCTTTTTATCATCAACAGTCAAAGCCAAGTTTTTAACAAAATCGGAAATTATCATTTCCCGATTATCTGAATTTTCAACTTTTAAGACAATATTCCACAAATCTTCCAAAGCTTCTTCTTTGCTCTTATAATTATCATACCACACCGCCGGCAACGATTTTCTCTCCGATTCATCTTTCATCAAATGATAATAAAAATGTCTCATATTTTGCGGAAACGATGGAGTAAAAAATAAATCATTGCGCTTACGTTCGGTATTAAAAAAATCTTCACTACGACGATTTAATCTCGCCTCGAGCGACACATCCAAATAAATATATTTATCGGGCGAACCTAACTTTCCGGCTTTCAAATAATTGCTATATTCTTCAACCAACTCGGCATATATATCAAAAGCCCCCTCGATCCATCTTTCTGCATAATTATGAGCCAACGGCAAAGTAAAATCCGTATCCGACAACACCACATCAGCTTTATTATATCGTAATTGTATTTTTTCGATATCATAAGTCAAGCTCTTCCTTTTCAAAAAACAATAAAAAAATTAAACAAATACGAGGATTTATTTAAATTTATATTGCAATATTACCCCTATTAGATTATGACTTATATATCATATCAAACACTTGAAAACAGGGATTTTTATAAAAAAAATGAACTAAAAAAAGGAATACAACATGTATACAAATGATAAAACAACTCTAATTCTTTTATCTCTCTTAAAAAAATATAATATTAAAAATATTGTTGTTTCACCGGGGACGAGAAACTCTGCTTTTGCATACAGTCTTCAACAAGACGACTTTTTTAAAATTTATTCAATAATTGATGAACGCTCTGCTGCCTATTTTGCAACAGGCCTTGCTTACGAGACGAATGAACCTGTAGTTATTACTTGCACCGGTGCAACCGCCAGCCGAAATTACCTGCCGGCATTAACCGAGGCATTTTACAGAAAATTACCTGTTATCGCCCTAACTTGCGGTCACGAAGGAACCAATCTTCATACCTTAACCCCGCAATATGTTGACCGCTCCATATCTCAAAACGATATAAAAATATATTCAGTTACGTTACCTAATGCATCTGCAAAAGAAAACGAAAAAGAATGTGAATTATTGTGCAATGTTGCATTATCTAAAGCAACTTCCAAAAAATGCGGTCCTGTTCATATCAATTTACTTTCCTTAAGTTTCAATTTTACGGCACAAGAACTGCCTTCGGTTAATAAAATAGATTCTTATGATATGCTTGATTTATATAATCAAGACACCGTATCTCAATTATCTCAAAGATTATCAAACAAAAAAGTAGGCATTTTTATCGGCTCACACAAAAAAATGAGCGAAAGCTTAAAAACTGCCATCGAAAACTTTGTCGACAAATATAATGTTACTGTTTTTGCCGATCACACCTCAAACTATCATGGTAAAAATAAAATCTTAATCGGTCAATCGATTGACGTATCAAAATTACGCATAGCTCCGGATATTTTAGTTGATATCGGCGGAATTTGCGGACAATATTCCATAGGCTCATTATTCAAAAATAATGAAGTATGGCGCATTTCGGAAGACGGCGAAATCAAACAGCGCCACAAAAAAACAGATTTATTCTTCGATTGTTTTGAAGAAATATTTTTCTCAATATTAGCCAATGCATCTGACAAAACAAGTTCGCACAACTATTATAACGAAATCAAAAAAGCCCTAATTCCTTTCAAAACAGACAATTTACCGTTATCAGGAGCTTTTGTTGCCGATAATTTATCAAAAAGAATTCCTCATAACAGCGCGTTGTCCTTATCAATCCTAAATTCATTAAGAAATATGAATTTCTTTACTTTGGATAATTCGGTAAACAGTATTTGTAACGTCGGCGGTTTCGGCATTGACGGTGCTGTTTCAACACTCGTCGGACAATCTATGACCGATAAAAACAAACTATACTTCGGTCAAGTCGGTGATTTAGCATTTTTCTATGATATGAACGCCCTCGGCATTCGCCATATTACCAATAATTTAAGAATATGTTTAATCAACAACAACGTCGGAGTAGAATTTTTATTAGCCGGACGTTTTGGAAAACATGCCGATGATTTTATTGCCGCCAAAGGACACAACGGATCTGCCGAAGGTTGGGCAAAATCAGTCGGTTTCCACTACATAAGCGCCAAATCAAAAGAAGAATTTTTATCACAAATAGATGATTTTTGTTCACCTGATATAAATCATTTTGACAAACCTGTCTTGTTCGAGATATTTGTTAATCCTGATGATGATGTTTCTGCTTATCGCGAAGTATACTCATCAAAATTTATAAAAACGCCATTGTATATTAAAGCAGTATCTTGCCTTATACCCGATAAAAGAGCTCGCCGCCGCTTCAAGAACAAATATTCAAAATAAAAAGGATAAATATGAAAAAAATTCTTATTTTAGGCGGAACCGGAGCTATCGGCACCTATCTTGTTAACGAATTAAAAAACACCGATTATGATGTTTACATAACATCTCGCTCACCTCATCAAAATGAAAACAACATTCATTATATTATCGGTAATGCCAAAAACAAATTCTTTCTTCAAGATATCTTTAAACAAAATTTTGACTGCATCGTCGATTTTATGGCATACAAAACTTTTGAATTTATTGACAGATACAAAGATATGTTATCATCAACAAAACAATATATCTTTGTATCATCATATCGTGTCTATGCCGACAATGGTCTTAACCCGCTAAACGAAAACAGCCCAAAATTATTAGATGTCGCAACTGACGAAACTTTTTTGTCTTCAGATGATTACAGCTTGGAAAAAGCCAGACAAGAACAAATATTATATGATTCCAAATTTAAAAACTATACAATTATTCGTCCGTCAATAACATTTTCACAACACCGTTTTCAACTCGGAACCATAGAAGCCGACATAATTATCCATCGGACACTAAAAAATAAACCTATTATTTTCCCAACCGAAATGCTCGATAAATATGCCGCAGTTTCTTGGGCCGGCAATACCGGAAAAATGATTAAATCCCTTATTCTAAACCCCGAAACATATACCCAGGCATATAATGTTTCATCTGCCGAAAAATTAACATGGCGTGATATTATCGGACTTTACAATAAGTATATCGGGCTTAAAATATATGAAGTTGACCTCAACACATACATAAAAATAATGAAAGGTCCCTACCAAGTAAAATACGACAGAATGTTTAATCGTATAATGGACAATTCTAAAATCTTAAAAATAATGAATTGCAAAGCTGATGACTTAACCTCTATTTCAGAAGCATTAAAAATCGAACTGAAAGATATTGCTTCAAAAACCAAAAAAATATCAGCCAATAAACGAAGATCAAGAAAAATGGATAGAGTTATTTTCATAAATCGTCTCCGTAAACTTTTTAAAAAGGACTAAAAATGAATAATCAAAACAAATTCGACTGTGGTATCTTAAACTTTTGGTTTGGCAATAACTATGGTGCAATGCTTACTTGTTATGCTCTTCAGGAAACCATCAAAGATTTAGGCAAAAATCCCAAAGTTATTAACTATATTCCTATAAATTGTATGGACGATTTTAAGAATAACAATTCCGAAAAATTTTCTCAAAAATATTTAAATTTAACCATGCTCTGCAACAACAAAAATGAGCTTAAAAGGTTAAACTCACAAACTGACACTTTCATTGTCGGCTCCGATCAAGTTTGGCGTCACCCGTATTTTTGGAACATCGGCGCCAATATTTTTCAACTCAATTTTGCCAACTCCGATAAAAACAAAATCGCCTATGCCGCCAGTTTCGGTACCGATTATTTCGAAGGCAATTATGAAGACACTCAAATAACCAAATACTACATTCAACAATTTAATCACATTTCCGTACGCGAAAATGATGGTGTCGACATTTGTCAAAACACTTTTAACACAAAGGCAACTCACGTACTTGATCCGGTATTTTTAGCCGATATCAAAGCATGGAACACAATAATAAATAATTCAACTTTAACAGAAGAAAACTTCATTGCATCTTATGTTTTGGATAAAACTAAAAAATCACTCAACATTTTAGACACTGTCAAACAATCATTTCCCAATATAAAACATATTAACATGACCATTGGCGGCAATCATAAAGATACCTCGGTTGAAAATTGGCTTTATGCCGTAAAAAATTGCCAATTCTTTATAACTGACAGTTTTCACGGCGCCTGCTTTGCCATTATCTTCAACAAACCGTTTATTTGTATCATAAATAAAGACAGAGGTTTCAGCCGTTTCAAATCTTTGTTTACTACATTTAACTTAAAAGAAAGATTCGTTGAAGCAAATACTTCTGATATCAAAAATATAATAAAGAAAAAAATCGATTGGAATAAAGTAAATCAAATAATTAACAGCGAAGTCACCGGATCAAAAAAATGGCTGACAGACGCCCTCAACTCACCGATTGAAAATAAAAATCCCAATTATGAAATAATGGAATTGATTATCGAAAAACAAGACAAATTAAAAAAACAACTTGAATTACCGAAACTAAAAAGAAAACATATCAAATATCGCATCTTTTCTTTGTTGTTTTTCGGCAAAAAACGTAAAAAATACAAACAAAAAGCCAAACTTTTAAAGGAAGAAATCAAATCAATAAAATAAATTTTGTCATATTAAAAAGGGAATATTTATGAAAATAAATTTCATACAAAAAATAATAGATAAAATAAGAAATAAACCTCACAGTTATATATCGCTGTTAGGAACTAAAGTTTTATCTTTTGAAAAAATTAAAGATAAAATAGATACCCTGATTTTAGGTTCTTCTCATGCTCAATTCGGTTATCGCGCAAAAGCCAATGAATTTAATCTCGGACTGTCTTATCAAGACTTATATCATAGCTATAATTTATGCAAAAAATCATTTAAACATCCTCACAAAATCAAAACTATAGTCCTTTTTTATTCCGTATTTTCTCCCGGCCATCAACAAATAAGAACAAGAGACTTTGATATCTGCTCAATCTATAAAGCTGTTTGTCAAATTGATTATCAAGATGAAAATATCGCCAAAGAAAAACAACTGGAAAAACTCACATCCAAATTTAACAAACAATACAAACACTTTAAGAAAAAATTTAAACTGAATATTCAATATCGAGGAAATGAAACGTCTTTCAAAACTGCAACAAAAACCAAAGAAGCATCTGAAAGAGCCTTGCCCCATTTCAAAAACAATCAACGCAACAACAACCAAACACAATATGTCGAAAAAATTTATAACATAGCCAAAGAAAATAATGCTAAATTACTTATTGTAATTCCTCCTGCAACAAAATCATACAAAGATTGTCTGCCCTCTTCCGATGTTTTATTCAAAGAATTATATGAATTACAGAAAAAATTAAATTTCAATATTATCAATGTATATGATAATACCTCATTTAATGATAACGATTTTAAGGATTGGGATCACCTGAACTTGACCGGTGCAGAAAAACTGACCAAAATTATTTCAAGCAATCGCTAATCTCAACAAAAAATCCACCATTTCAGGTGGATTTTTTTGTTGGCTGCTTCGCCTGGACTCGAACCAAGATTGACGGAGTCAGAATCCGCTGTCCTACCATTAGACGACGAAGCAATCATCGTTAACGGTTACGTTATATAAATCAATTTTCAATTTAAATCAAGCTATTTATCTCTGTTTCTTTTTAACCTTTTTTCTCGTTCTTCTTTTTTCTTGGCTCTTTCTTTTGCTCTTTCTTCTGCTTGCAACTGAAATCTTGTTTTTACCTCATTTTTTTTTCTTTCTTGAGCTTCTTCTCTTTTTCTTTTTTCATCTTCTCTTGCTTTTTTTTGAAAACGCGATTCTCTTTCCTCTTTTCTTTTCAAATTATCCTCATGTTTCTTTTCGCGTCTCATAGTATTTTCAATGGCCTTTTTCTTAAACCTGCTTGTTTCCTGAAGTCTTTCAACAGCCAATTCGGAACGTCTTCTTTCCAAACGGCTTAATTCTTTTTCCGGTTCTTTTTCAACATCCTTCTTCTCTGAATTTTTATCAATTTCTTCTTTTGAGACTTCATTTTGCTTCATTTCTTCAAACGATTTTTTTTCTTCGGCAACATCAACCTTTTCTCCGCTTATATTTTCTTTTTCTTCATTAACAATTTTCTCTTCATCACCGACAGCTACATCTTCTTTGTCTTCTACTGTTTCCTTCTGTTCGACAGGTTCTTCATTAACAATTTCCTTTTCCTCTTCGCCGGCCTCTTTTTCTTCTGCTGTTTTATCTGTTTCGTTTTGCTCATCTTCTTCTGCAGTCGAAAAATCAATATTTTCATACGCACTTGTTTGAAACAAAACATTTCGTTCGCTAGAACTATATCCGATTTTTGCTTCCGAATTTACCGAAAACAAAACTGCTAAAATTATAAAAAAATACAAATTATTTTTCATTTTTCACCTTACTTCCCAAAAAACTTCAAGTACAAAATACACTTAAATATTTGACATATCAAGTATTTAATGTTAGAAAAAAGCGAAAAAAAATATATCAGGACAAATTATGAAGAAAATCACAGTTGCCGCAGCTGCGCTAATCAAAGATAATAAACTTTTTATCGCTCAGCGCCCTGCTACAAAACTTCCTCCTTTGGTATGGGAGTTTCCCGGAGGAAAACCTGAAGCCGGCGAAACGCTTCAAGAAGCCCTACGTCGTGAACTTCAAGAAGAATTACAAATTGATACGATTATCGGCGATTTCATCATGCGTGTAACTCACACTTACGATTTTGCGCAAGTTGAAATAAATTTATACCGAGCAACAATGGTTAATGAAAACGATACCATTATTGATACCGAACACGCACAAACAGCTTGGATAAGGCTTGAAGAAATAGACAACTACGAATTCGCTCAAGCCGATGTCGAATTAATTAAAAAACTTCGAGAAACAGGTTTTTCGTTACCGAACTAATCTTTTTACCGGCGCCTCTTTTTTAAGATGCGCCATTTTTTTAATAAAAAGCGAACCTTACGTAACAAGACGGGCGAGAACTTGTAAGAGCCCGATTGTTCGCACAAAAAAAGCCCTGACACAAAGTCAAGGCTCCAAATGGGGCGAACGAGTTTGTGAGCAAAAACAATCCGGTGAATTGTTTTTGCCACGAACTTTCAGACATTGTTAATTTGCAACAGCCGGAAACGGCGTCAGTTGCAAATGTTACATTGACTTGCCCGAAGTGAAGTTAAGTTGTAGAAAAAACTACAACCTTACGTAACAAGACCGGCGAAAACTTGTAAGAGCCCGATTGTTCGCACAAAAAAAGCCCTGACACAAAGTCAAGGCTTCAAATGGGGCGAACGATCGGGCTCGAACCGACGACAACCGGTACCACAAACCGGGGCTCTACCAACTGAGCTACGTTCGCCATCAAATCACTCTTGAGAGTATTAACTATATTATGAAATAAAGTCAAGCTAAATTTCACAATTTTTTTTACTAATATATTAACTCTTTATTTTCTTTTTTCATTTATCCTCAAAACAGTATATACATCAAAAAATGAGGACATTATGACGTCATGTCTTAAATCAAAGCTTTTTAACTGCTTAATTTTAGGGTGCTTTTTTATACAAGGCATTCCTTCTGCATATGGAGCAAAAGTAACATCTTCAATCGTTTTTGATGCTCTTACCGGAGAAATTGTCTATTCTCATAATGCCGACAGCAAACAATATCCTGCATCTTTAACCAAACTTATGACATTATATCTTACATTCAATGCCATTGAAAAAGGAGATCTTACTTTAGACACACAACTGAAAGTATCGTTCAAAGCAACACAACAAGAGCCGTCTCGTCTTGATTTACGCCGTGGCGAAACCATATCTGTAAAAGATGCCATAATGGCTCTGATTGTAAAATCTGCCAACGATTGCGCCGTAGTTTTAGCGGAAACGCTCGGCAAAGATGAAAAAGGATTCGCCAAACTGATGAATGAAACCGCAAAAAAATTAGGCATGAAAAGAACTACCTTTAAAAATCCCAACGGTCTTCACGACAACGGACAAAAAACCACTGCTCGAGATATGGGAATTTTAGCCGGTGCCATATATCATCACTTTCCCGAATATTATGATCTTTTTTCAACCAAAACCTTTACATACAAAGGGCACAAATTTACCAACCATAATCACTTATTAAAACACTTTCAAGGTGCCGACGGCATGAAAACAGGTTATACCAAAAAATCCGGATTTAATATTGTCACATCGGCACAATGGGGAGATAAAAGAGTAATTGCGGTAACCATGGGACATAAAACCGCCAAAAAGCGTGATTATAAAGTTGCCGATTTAATGAAATCAGGATTAAAAAAATTAAACAATAAATCATCATCTGAAACTTATGCCAAGCTTGACATTCCTGCTTTACAATCAAATTCTTCCAACAAAGACTGGGCAATTCAAATAGGCGCCTTTTCCAACTATATAAAAGCCCGCAACTATGCTTTAATGATTCAGAATGATATTCACCTTCCCTATGCCAATAAAAGCAGCATAAATGTTGAAGCTTCTCCCAATAATGGCGCAGTAGTATATCGTTCTCAAATAAAAGGTCTTGCAAAAAATGAAGCGGATAAAACATGTTATAGTTTGAAAAAATTAAACAAGTCATGTATCGTAGTAAAATCTAATCAACAACTGGCGATGGCAGAATAATGAGTATCTTATCTTCAAAAGCACATATAATATTGGTAGCCAACGAAAAAGGCGGAACCGGAAAATCGACTATTTCAATGCATCTTGCAATAAAACTTCTGTATGAAAATTTCAAAGTAGCAGTTATTGATCTGGACGGACGCCAAGGTTCTTTATCAAAATATATTGAAAACAGACGTCGATTTTGCACCAAAAACAATATCAGCCTTCCAACTCCGGTACACTATGTTTTTGAACCTGTTACCAAAGAAGCCAATAAAAAAGAAATCGAAGATTTAATTACCGATTTATCTGCACGATTCGATGCTATAATTATCGACACTCCCGGTTCGAGAAACTATCTTTTTGATTTGGCCCACAAATTCTTACATACATTAATTACCCCAATCGGAGACAGTTTAATAGATTTATCTGCCATTGCCGACATAAATCCGGAAAACGGTGAAATATTAAAAGCCGGACATTATGCCGAGTTTGTATGGGAAACAAAGAAAAAACTCGCCGCCAAAGATCTCCCTTACTTAAATTGGGTCATTTGCGGCAATAAAATAACTTCTTTACGTTCCAAAAATAAAGAAATAATTTTTTCAAAGCTCGAAACCATAGGAAAACTTTATGGCTTTCGTTTTACTACCGGCTTAAAAGATCGTGTAATTTATAAAGAGCTGTTTTTAGACGGTTTGACAATACTTGATATGAGCACTCCGATGCTTCATCGTCGTCTGAACATGTCTCATTTGGCTGCAAAAATGGAGCTCAATTCTTTAACCGAATTCATTTTTCCTTAAACTTTGCTGATAACTTTGTTATAAATCTTGTTTTTAACGGCATAAATGATAATTTATTTCCATAAATAATCTTTATTTAAGGAGATAATATGATTACACTTGTAAAAACCACCCCATATACGGATCAAAAAATGGGAACGGCAGGTTTACGCCGCAAATCAAAAGTTGTCCTTCAAGAAAACTATATCGAAAACTTTGTTCAATGCATTTTCAATGTCATTGACAATCTTTCTGAAAAAACCTTTCTTGTCGGCGGGGACGGTCGTTTTTACAACGATATTGCAATTCAAAAAATTATTAAAATTGCCGCAGCCAACAAAGTTAAAAAACTTCTGATTGCTCAAAATGGCTACATTTCCACTCCGGCAGGTTCTGTCGTTATCAGAAAAAATCACTTAAACGGTGGTTTAATATTATCTGCATCACACAACCCCGGTGGAGAAAACGGAGATTTTGGATTAAAATATTCTAACGAAACCGGCGGACAAGTTCCGAGTTCGGTTACAGATGCCATCTATCAACAAACCTTAAACATTTCCGAATACAAAATTTGTTTAGGTGATGATGTCGATATCTCCAAACTCGGTACAACCGAATATTGCGGAATGCAAATCGAGGTTATCGACCCTCTAAAAGATTATGTCGAAATGATGCAAAACATTTTTGATTTTACCTCCATTAAACAAATGTTTGCCAAAGGCTTTACTATGCGTTTTGACGCCATGAACGCCGTAACCGGTCCTTATGCAATCGAAATCTTTGAAAATATTTTAGGCGCCCCCAAAGGTTCTGTCGTAAACGCTACCCCAAAACAAGATTTCGGAGGACTTCATCCTGATCCTAACTTGGTATATGCCAAAGAATTAGTTGATTTCATGTTCTCTGACAAAGCAGCCGATTTCGGAGCCGCCAATGACGGTGACGGTGACAGAAACATGATTTTAGGCAAAGGTTTCTTTGTAACCCCTAATGATAGTTTAGCGATCATTACCGACAACTACAAACTCATTCCTCACTACAAAGAAGGAATTTACGGAGTTGCCAAATCTGCAGCAACTTCAACTGCTGTTGCACGTGTTGCCAAAGAACATAATATCGGCTATTACGAAGTCCCGACAGGTTGGAAATATTTTGTAAACCTGATGGATTCAAATCGTATTACTTTCTGTGGAGAAGAAAGCTTTGGTACAGGATCTTCACATATTAGGGAGAAAGACGGTATTTGGGCTGTTTTATTCTGGTTAAATATTCTGGCTGCAACGGGCAAAACAGTCGAAGAAGTAACAGTTGAACACTGGAAAAAATACGGACGCAGTTATTATATCCGCTTCGATTTCGAAGGTGTTGACACAGCTGTTGCCGATAAACTTATGGCCGATTTGGAAAACAAATTGCCGTCATTAGCCGGACAAGAATATGAAGGGTTCGCTATAAAAGAAGCCAAACCTTTTATTTATAACGATCCGGTTGATAATTCATCAACCAAAAACGGACTTATAATATACTTTGAAAACGGATCTCGCATTGTATATCGTTTATCCGGTACAGGTTCTTCCGGTGCTACAATCAGAGTATACTTGGAAAGATTTTCTCAAAATGATATCTTGCAAAATCCGCTTGATATGGTTTCACCTTTGGCTAAAATAGCCTTAAACGTTGCCGAAATACCTCAAAGAACAGGAAAACAACAAGCAGATGTCATTACTTAAACATACAAAAATAATGGCCTTAACCATAATCTTTGCATCGGCCTTAACATTTAAGGCTGATGCAGGATTATATGGTTTTACCCATTATAATCCCTATTCTAAAGAAGAGCGCATTTTAAACTTAAACAAAGTTCCTGAAAAAATTGACAATTATCGCGCCAAAATGCGAGACAATCTTCTAATGCTAATTCGTTTTGCCAAACAACAAAACAAAGACTTCGCAATAGTTACTCACGAAGGTCAAGATCTGCTGACCAAAAGCTTATGGGAATATGATCGTGAAGGATACAATCGCGCCAGAATAGAAAAAAATGCCAAAGATG
The DNA here is from genome assembly GCA_045633825.1 of Alphaproteobacteria bacterium. Taxonomy (GTDB): domain Bacteria; phylum Pseudomonadota; class Alphaproteobacteria; order RF32; family CAG-239; genus CAZU01. Next base: position 37,130 of record JAZQZB010000060.1, read on the forward strand.
AATCTTTTCTTTTTCATCAAAACTACGAAGAAAAAGAACCCGAACGTTATACTCCCGAATATGAATATTTAAATTTGGTCGATGCTGTAGCCGTAAATAATTTATATTGCGGCAACGGCAAAGAAAATAAAGTCGCCAAAAAACACAAACTTACAACCATAACCATTGAACAGTGTCCCTCTACCGACGATTTAGAAATGGCTCGTATTAACTCCATGTTAGAGAAAAAAGCATCTTATTTCTTTATTGATGAAAAAAATGCATTTAATAATATTGATGATCACAAAAATATTAACGATTCATCTCAAAATATATTTAAACCTGCAGACGCTCAAAACATTTTAATCTTAAATGATACTTCACAATTTGAAACAAAAGAAGATTTAATAAACACATTATTAAAAACCAACTATGATATTATTATTATAAAACCGCTGTTTAACGATGTTGATCGCTATGCTCAAGAAGATATCCGAAAACTTCATTTCAAAAAAAACGGTTCCAAAAGATTACTTTTAGCCGAATTTAATGTATCGGAAGCATCTCCAAACGAATTTTATTGGCACAAAGATTGGAAGATAGGATCTCCATCATGGTTAATACGTCCCTCTTTTGATAACAAAGACAATGTAATTACACGATACTGGGATCCGGAATGGAAACGCATAATATCCCGTCATTTCAAAGATACAATGAATGAAGGGTTTGACGGAATTTTCTTCACCGGTATTGAAAATTACAAATATTTTGAACAACAAACCCCATTAGAGTAACCAAAAAATGACTGAAGCAGAAATTTTTGAAATAACCCGCGATGCTGTTTTTACATTATTAAAAATTGTATCTCCGGTTGTCTGTATAGCTTTAGCTGTCGGGCTAATTATAGGTATATTCCAAGCTCTTACTCAAGTCCAAGAAATGACTTTGGCTTTTGTACCGAAAATTCTTTGTGTATTTTTAGCACTGGTCGTCTTATTTCCGTTTATGTACAACCAAATGCAAACACTTTCGGATTCTCTTTTTGCAAAAATTGCGGGCGGATAAAACTAAATGACGGAATTATTTAACATAACACTTTATTCTTACCTTATGATATTTTTACGCATAGGGGCTGTTTTTATGTTAACTCCCGGATTTTCAGCTTCATATGTTAATATCCAACTACGATTAATTTTAGCTCTTGCCGTATCATTAGTTTCAATGCCGCTTATATCCCCGATGCTGCCGACAGAGCCCAAAGAATTTAGCACGATGATACAATACATTTTAAATGAAATAAGCATTGGAATCTTTTTAGGCATGATTATGCAATTTTTATTCTTTGCCCTAAATTTAGCCGGCTCCATAGCGTCTCAAGCTATCGGTTTTTCCAACGCTCAAATATTTGATCCCACCTTTCAAAACCAAACAATGCTTATCGAGTCATTTTTAAGTATCATTGCCATAACCGTTGTCTTTATTATGGATATTCATCACCTGATGCTCGAAGCAATTATCGACAGTTACTATCTGTTCCAACCCGGAAAATCAATACCTTGGAATGACATGGCATCTCACATGACCGAAACCGTAACAAAATCATTTTCATTCGGTTTTAAAATAGGCTCGCCATTTATTGCTTTCACTATTATCTTTTATTCGAGCATAGGTTTGGTTTCTCGTTTAATGCCGCAATTAAATATTTTCTTTTTATCACTTCCTTTACAAATTTATTTAGGAATTGGTTTACTTTTCATAACCGCCCCGATTATGATATCCGTATTTTTAGGATATTTTGATGAAGGGCTTTATCTATTCACTCATTAAATAAGGATGCTTAAAACATGATAGCCCCCGAAGAAGAAGACGAAGCATCCAAAACGGAAGAACCTTCCGAACGAAAAATATCCAAAGCCAAAGAAGAAGGTAATGTGGCAATATCTCAAGATGCCAAAAGTTTTATTATGTTAATCGGCTCGCTTTTTGTTGTTTGGCTGTTTATTCCGATAATGTTTATATGGGTAAAGAATATCGGCGCCTCATTTATCACCAGATCAGCCTCTGTTAATGTTGATCTTGCAGGTTTTATCATTTTATTAAAACAAGCTTTTTTCGGTTTTTTCAAAGTTATGGGAATTCCGTTTTTAATCTTTATGATATTAGGCATTTTTGCATCATTAAGCCAAACAGGATTTATTTATGCTCCCAAAAAACTTGAACCTGACTGGAATAAATTAAATATTTTTGCGGCTCTTCCGAAATTTATAAACAAACAAAAAATTGTTGAAAGTATCAAAGGAATTATAAAAATAGCCGTAGTCAGCATATTAGCCTACATTGTTTTACGTCCCTATGTAATAAAAAGCGAACTCCTTCCCACCATGGATAATTTTGCAATTTTACAATTTATTCATGACGTTGTTGTTTTACTTTTATTTACGGTTACCATGGCAGTTTTGGTAATTGCCGCCGGCGACTATTTTTGGCAAAAATATTCTCATCTTCTAAAACTTCGCATGACTAAACAAGAGGTAAAAGAAGAATATAAACAAATGGAAGGTGATCCTTTGGTAAAATCCAGAATACGCCAAATCAGAATGGATCGAGCAAAACAACGTATGATGGAAAATGTCCCCAAGGCAGATGTTGTTATTGTCAACCCGACCCATTATGCTGTAGCATTAGAATATAAGATGGAAACAATGTCCGCACCGAAAGTAACCGCCAAAGGTGTCGATACGGTTGCTCTTCGTATAAAAGCCGTTGCTGAAGATAACGAAGTACCGATAGTCGAAAATCCGCCTCTTGCCCGAGCATTATTTGCATCTACCGAAATAGACCAAGAAATACCTTTTGAACACTTCCACGCCGTAGCCGAGGTTATCAGATATGTTATGCAACTCAAACAACAATAGACCGGATAAAAATTTAGAAAAAGCATTATTTCAACTTGCTTTTACTCTGGTTATTTTAACAATTTGCTTAATTTGGTTCTTTTTAGATACCAAACACAATCTTTATTCGATGCTTCTCACCTCTTTTGCTACTATTTACTGCCTTATTGTTGCGATAAAAACTCTTTCTGCCGGTGAAAAAGCAATAAGCTATGGTGGATTTGCGAATGAAATAATCAAAAATGATTTCAAAATGCGTCGTATAGAAAACGCAAACTTTGAAAGTATTATAGAAAATGCTCCGGCAAAAGATTTTTTCAAAAATAACAACGTTTTAACTTTTTTAGAAAAATACTTAAACCAAAGCGCTTCCAATAAAACAGCATTCCATCGTTTGCAAATGGCTGTAAAAAACTTAAGCTCCGAAAAAGTTACCCTGTCTTTATTATTAAAACAAGGAAGTAATCTTGTATTCAATGATTTAGAATATTTTGAAATTTCGGTCCGACCGATATACTTAAAAAAACCTAATATTTTTGATAGTACTTTTTCAGTAAAACGCATCAAAAAAGAAACTTACTTTTATTGGACAATAAACAACATAACCGCCAAACAAAACATGGATTATGTTTTTAAAGAAGAAACAACTTCCTTGCACAATTTTTTAGATTATCTGCCCATAGGATTATACACTATAGATACGAATCATATCATAAATTATGTAAATTATAATATGGCTGATTTTTTAGGCCTAAAACCACATCAACTGATAGGAACTTCATTAAACAACTTTTTATCTTCCGATTCAGACCTTCCCGTAAAACAAGATTTTTGGTCCGGTCAACTGCTGTTTACCAAGCACAATGGCGAAACGAAAGAAACATACACATTTCAAAGTTCTTATCGTGAAAAAGAAAAAATAATGTTACGAGGAGCTGTTATTCATCAACTTCCATCTCCTGACGAACTTCAACAACAAGTAAACAAATCTCTTGATGACATAAATTGGTTTTTCAATCACTCGCCTATCGGAATTTTATTTATTAACCTTAAAGGTATTATCTTAAATGCCAATCCTAAAGCATACGAATTATTTAACACAACTTCGGAAAAAACAGATTTATTTACCAAATTAACCGACAAAGAAACCGTAATTTTGCAAAATGCATTAGAAAAAGCATCTAAACTTTCAACATCTGTTCAAATAGAGTTAAAAAGTAACGAAAAAACTCTCAATCTATATATAAATGCACTTCATCACTTACATCAAAACAATCAGTCAAATGAAACTAAATTTATCATTTATGCTATTGATGTAACCAAACAAAAAAATCTTGAAGCACAATTTACTCAAGCTCAAAAAATGCAAGCTGTCGGTCAACTTGCCGGTGGCGTAGCTCATGATTTCAATAATCTTTTAACAGCTATGATAGGCTTTACCGATTTACTTTTACAACGACACGGGGTTGGAGATCCTTCTTTTGCAGATTTAATACAAATCAAACAAAATGCAAATCGAGCTACATCTTTAGTTCGTCAATTATTAGCATTTTCTCGCAAACAACCTCTTTTACCGAAACTTATTGAAGTTACCGACAGTTTTGCCGATTTAAGCCAAATGCTGAAAAGAATTTTAGGCGAAAAAATCAATCTTTCACTAAAACACGGAAGTGATTTAGGATACATCAAAGTTGACCCCAACCAATTCTCTCAAGTGATTATAAACTTGGCCGTAAATGCCAAAGATGCCATGAATGGAACAGGCAATCTTACCATTTCCACCTCAACATATAAACTTGTTGAAAAATATAATTTTGGTGACGATATCATCAACCCCGGAGAATTTGTAGTTATTGATGTCGAAGACACCGGATGCGGCATACCACAAGAGATTATCGGACGAATTTTTGATCCGTTTTTCTCCACCAAAGAAAACATCGTCGGATCAGGAACCGGTCTGGGGCTTGCAATGGTATACGGTATTGTACGCCAAACCGAAGGCTTTATAAAAGTTACATCCGAAGTCGGAAAAGGAACCACCTTCTCAATATACTTACCACGTTTTGAAAATGGTCCCGAAGACGAAACTGCAAATATTGCATCCCCCATAGTCACAGATAAAAAAGGACAAACAATCCTAAAAGTAGAAGAAACTTTCTCCCCCCCAAGCAACATAAACCAAAAAATAATCATGGGATTAAACATCAGCAACACAATCGACCGCAGCATCTCCGCTATCGAAAACGGCTCACGCAGCGCCCGTATTTTATTTGTCGAAGATGAAGATTCCGTCAGAACTTTTGCTGTTCGAGCACTAAAGAAAAAAGGTTATGATGTTATTGATTCAAATTCTGCTGAAAATGCTCTCGAAATTTTAGAAAAAGATTCCGATTTTGATTTATTACTGACCGATATGGTATTACCGGGTATAAGCGGAGCAATGCTTACCAACAAAGTAAAAGAAAAACTTCCTCACATCTCCGTTATTTTAGCATCAGGATATTCTGAAGATATTGCACGTAAAGAAGTTGACAACACTCACGAATTTGAGTTTATTACTAAACCATACAGTTTAGGCGACTTGACAGAAAAAGTATTTAATGTTTTAAATAAGGCCTAAAAACTAAAAGGTAAAAATGACAGATCAAACAAACGATATGATACAACTGGCAATTAATTTTCCTCACAGACCAAGTCTGGGAAGAGAAGATTTTATGGTAGCCAAATGCAATCAGGAAGCTGTTGCCACCATCGATTTATGGCCGAACTGGCCTTATTTTGCCATTTGCATATATGGTCCGTCAGGTTGTGGCAAAACTCACTTGGCAAATGTTTTTGCTCAAATGGTTGCGCTTAAAACATCTCATCCGTATCGCATACCTTTTATCAAAGCTTCGCAAATAGATAAAAATATGGCCCATACCTTGTTTGAAACCAATCCGCAAATAGTTATAGAAAATTTACATACTCTGCAAAATCAAGAAGCTCTGTTTCATTTATATAACACATATAGAGATTTAGGCGGCAATATTTTATTTACATCAGATACCGCGCCGGCTCGAATAAATTTCAGCCTTCCGGACCTGCGATCTCGCATGAACATTGTACCGAATATCGAAATAAAAGCGCCGGATGACGAACTGTTAATAGCTCTGATTGTCAAATTATTTATGGACAGACAAATAACCCCGTCACAAGAACTATTAAACTATTTAATAAAAAATATTCACCGTTCTTTTTCATATGTCAGAAAATTAGTTGAAGAAATAGACAACATTTCCTTGGCAAAAAAACGCGCCATTAGTATCAACATTGCCAAAGAAGCCATTGCTACATTAGACTCAAATTTACAATTTGACTTATTTTAACAAAACTAAAAAAAACCGAAGGATTCTAAAATTCATATCCTTCGGTTTTTCCGTGAATAAAAAACTTTTTTTTATGACTTACGTCTGAAAAATGCAGGAATTTCCAAATTTACTTTATCATCTAAATCATCTGAAAAAGTCGAAGTAACAGGTTCTTGAACTCTTACATCTTGTTTTTGTTTATTACGTTTTGCGATAGAACGATTCGTAAATCTGTCAATAAACGTACGGAATGTTGATTCATTATCCGAAGGAATAAGTGTTTCCGGTTTTTCCTCACGTTTAGCAACTATCGGAGCCGGATTATGATTTGGGAATAATTCCGGTTCTTTATTTGGCATAACTAATGCTGTTTTAGGAACAAACGGACTGTCAACACTATTAATTGCTTCAGCAAACTGTTGATTAGAAACAAATTCTTTTTCCTCAACATTTTCTTCCGGCTTATTTACAAGTGCCTTAAACAACGAAGTTGAATTAGGTAAATCAGCCATAACATTTGATTTTTCGACATTATCAAAATCATCAAACATATTTTCTTTAAAAGAAGCTGTTTTTTCAACAATATTTTCCAAAACAACCGGTTCTCTCTCAACGGCATAATCGATTTTTTCTTCAACATCTTCAACTACATCATTTGAAAGTTTTTCCAAAATATTTTCAACACTTTCTTCATTTGCTTCTTCAATTACTGTTTCAGTTTCTTCAACAACCTCTTCAATTACCGGTTCAGGTTCTGCTACGACAACAGGATCTGCACGTCTTACAGGCTCTACTCTTACCCTATTTTTATCATCAATTCCGGTTGCCACGATAGAAACTCTGATTTTACCGTCTAATGAAGCATCAAAACTTGAACCGAAAATAATATTGGCATCTTCATCAACTTCTTCTTTAATTCTGTTTACGGCATCATCAACTTCCATCAACGTAATATCTTGACTTGCAGTAATATTAATCAAAACACCTTTAGCGCCCTTCATTGAACAATCATCAAGCAACGGATTCGCCAAAGCTTGTTCGGCAGCCTTCACAGCTCTGTTATCACCTTCAGCCTCACCGGTACCCATAATAGCCTTACCTTTATCTTCCATAATTGCCTTAACATCAGCAAAATCAAGATTAATAAGTCCCGGCATAATCATCAAATCGGTAATTGAGCGCACACCATCATACAAAACATTATCACACATAATAAATGCATCAGACAGCTTTGTATTTTTATCTGCAATACGGAACAAATTCTGATTAGGAATAACGATAATACTATCCACTTCTTTAGTAAAATTTTCTAATGCAAGTTCAGCAGTTTCCGAACGTTTCTTACCTTCAAACTGAAAAGGTTTTGTAACCACGCCGACAGTCAAAATTCCTTTTTCTTTAGCGATTCTTGCGACCACCGGAGCCGCACCGGATCCTGTACCGCCACCCATACCTGCGGTAATAAACACCATATTGGCACCTTCCAACTCACGTTCGATTTCATCAATAGCCTCTTCTGCAGCCAATTTACCGATTTCAGGTCTTGCACCGGCGCCCAAACCTTTTGTTGTTTCCAAACCCAACTGAATACGTCGTTGAGTTTTGGAATTTTCCAAAGCTTGAGCATCTGTATTTGCAACAATAAAATCAACTCCCTCAAGTTTTTGAGCGATCATATTATTAACGGCATTACCTCCGCCGCCGCCAACACCTATTACCGAAATTCTGGGTTTTAATTGAAGCATATTTTTTTCAGGAACTGCCAACTTAATGCTCATAGTATTTCTTACTCCTTGATAATTCTAAAAATTTTACCATTTATAACAAAGTATAAAGCAAATACCTTAAGTTTTGGTTACCAGAAATAAAATAAATAAAATAAAAAATTATCCCCACAAGGTCTTAAGCCACATACCGATATTATCAACAAGTCCGTTACCTGCATTCATAGATCTTGATATAATTTTTTTCGGTTTACGTTCACTAAAATTAACATAAAAAGAAAGCATACCGACACAAGTAGCAAAACCGGGAGAATTAAGAGTATCCGGCAAATTAAAAATATGTTTTGGTTTGCCTAATCTTACTTGTTTATCCAATACCATTGCTGCAACATCAACCACACCCGAAAGTTGTGAAGCCCCTCCTGTCAATACAACTCTATGAGAAGCATCATTTGCAAAACCGGCTTCTGCCAATTTTCTGGCTACGATTTCAAATGTTTCTTCGATTCGCGGAGTTATAATATCAATAAGATCAGAACGTGGCACCTGCTTAATGCAACTGTCATCTTCTTCCCCGACAGGATAAACATTAACTGTATCAATAGAATCTTGTTGAGTTAAAAAAGCACATCCGTGCAATGTTTTTAATCTTTCGGCATGAGAAAATGACGTAGCCAAACCATAAGCTATATCATTAGTAACATTACTTCCGCCTACGGGTATTGAAGCAAAATAAATAGGATGTCCATCTCTAAAACTTGCTATTGAAGTTGTTCCACCACCCATATCAACAACAGTAACACCCATTTCCATTTCATCATCGACCAAACAAGCCAGTCCCGAAGCATAAGCATCAAATACTTTAGCAGAAATATCCAAATGGGCATTTTCCACAACCGTATTTAGATTCTTAAAAATCTGTTCCGGTACAACTCCTAACAAAATATCAATAGATAATTCTTCCGCAAACAAATTTCGAGGATCTTTTAACAATTCTCCTTTATCCAAATGATATCCGTTATGAATACAATGCAACAAGCTATACTCACCGATACTGACTTTTGCTGTTCCTTTTTGATAAACTTTTTCCAAATCGGCATCTGTTATAGGACGATTCTTATTAAGCTGAATTGATGCCGTTTTAGACATACTTTTAACTTTATCACCACCGATACTTACAATAACTTTATCAACATGTTCATTTGCCATTTGTTCAGCATCCTGAACAGCATTTCCGATAGCTATGGTAGCTTCACTTATATCGGTAATAACTCCTTTTTTAACACCTCTTGCAGCATTATATCCATAGCCGATAACATTTATTTTCTTATCTTTTGAAACTCTGGCAATAATACAACTTACTTTAGACGATCCTATATCTAAAGCCGCAATTATTGTTGATTTACCAAAAGCATGTTGCAAGACAATAAACTCCTATAAATCTTGTTCTTTATTCTTTTTACTTAAACTGTTCTTTTTAAGCTTAACGATAATCTTACCTTCTGATCTTAAATCAATGATAGTTAATTTACGTTTAAGAATTCCTTTTGTTTTTTCCAATTTTATCAATTTTTTCCAAGCATCGTCATATTTTTTTTCCGGAAGCTTTATGGTAACACCATCTTTAATATCATCCAATATTACATTCCAACGACGATTTGAAATAAAACTTGCAACCTTAATTCTTTTAATATACTCCTCATCAACTTTTCTGATTTTTTTCAAAAAATCTATAAATTTTTCAGATGCCTTCGGCCCGACGACCAACAAAACATCACCGTTTGGCACATAATCTGCCTCGATTACATATCCGTTCATATCCAAAGGATAAAATTTTTCATTCAACTGCCAAATAGCCAAAACTTCTTTTTCTTTGATTTCAACATTTAAAACATTAGGAAAAAAACTTCTTTTTATTTCAACATCTCTCACCCAAGGCAAAGTTTCCAAATCTTGTTTAATTTTAACAACATTTGCTTTCAACAAATTATCACCGCGATTCATATTTATATTTTTTAAAATATCATCAATCGAAGTTCGATTTCGCCCGCTTACAACTATATCATCAAGCAAAAAATTTTCTTTTCCGACATAATCCAATACAATATTTTCAAATTCATCAATTTTTTTATTAACTAAATCATTTTTTAAAACAACAACAATAAAAGCACTAAAAAAAGTAATAAACAAAACAAACAAAACAGCTTTTGATCGAGATAAAAGATCATTAACCGGCATTATTACTCTGTTTTTATCTTCTTCATTTACTTTATTCATCTTACTTTTTTATACCCACTCGTTTAACTTCCCATTCCAAAACTATTGATGTTTCATTTTTTACATTTTCAATAATCTTATTACCCAAATTTTCAATATCTTCTGCCGTTGCATTTCCTTTATTTATCAAAAAATTACAATGTTTATCAGAAACTTCGGCATCATTTACTTTAAACTCATTACTTTTAGTTTTTTTTATCAATTCCCAAGCTTTTAATCCTTCGGGATTTTTAAAAGTCGACCCGGCGGTTTTAGCTTTATAAGGCTGACTTTTTATTCGATAATTTTTATGTTCTTCAATAATATTTTGCGTAATTTTATTATCTTGAGGAAAAACTCTTAAAGTCATAGATGTAATAATCCATTCTTCAGGAAAAAAACTTTGACGATAACTCAAATTAAAATCTTCGGCATCAACTTCTAATTCTTCACCTTCGGCATTAATAATAGTTGCTGAAATCAAAACATCTTTCAATTCTTTACCGAAACAACCGGCATTAGTTCTGACGGCACCTCCCAAACCGCCGGGAATCGAAACCAAAAACTCCAAACCGCCAATATTATTTTCAGTCATAATTTTTTTCAATTCAAAATTTTTCATTCCGGCGCCACAAATAATTTTATCACCCTCTAATTTCCAACTTCGAAAAAATTTATTTTTTAATCTGATAACCACCCCCGGTATACCGCCATCACGAACCAGCAAATTTGAACCACCTCCGATTACAAATATCGGAAGATTATATGGCTTATTTTTCATAAAATAACATAAATCTTTATTATCTTTCGGACAATACATAACCTCAGCCGGTCCGCCGACATTAAACCAAGTATATTTTGCCAACTTTTCATTCGGCAAATACTCGCCTTCAACTTTCGGCAAAATATTTATCAACTGATTTTCATTACTTTTTTTCTTAAAAAAAGCCATTTCATACCCCTGCTATTTTACAAATTTTTCCACCAAATCTGCTAATCTGCTTGCAGCATCAATAATTGCTTTCTTTTTTACCTCACCGGACATTTTTATCAAACTTTGAGGTTCTGCAATAAATTTTGATAAATATTTACTTACAACTTCTGCACTGAATTCCTTTTGTTCAAGAACTATTCCGCCGCCTGTTCCGACAAATTCCACCGCATTAAAATATTGATGATTATCTGCTGACGTCGGTAACGGCACTAAAATTGACGGCACACCGGCAACAGCAATTTCATATACTGACGAAGCACCGGATCTTGAAACAATTATTGAAGCTTTTTCATACAATTCCGGCATATTATCAAAAAATGACTTAACCACGACATTTGTCGCCAAATTCTTATATTTATCATTAACCAAATCTTCTTCACCCTTGCGACATTGCTGATAAATGTTCAATTTTTCCTGTTCTTCTTTGCTTAACAATGCAATAGCATCAGGTATTAATTCCGCAAAAACTTGAGCCCCTTGCGACCCCCCGATTATAACCAAATTAATCTTACCGTTTTCATCTACGGGCTTATATTTTTTTTCAAACAAATTAACTATAGATTCTCTGACAGGCATTCCCGTTAAGACCGATTTTACGGTTGAGGGAGTATTTTTAACATTATTAAAACTTTGAGCCGCAAAAGAAGAAAAACGAGCTAAAATTCTATTTGTTCGACTCATTACCGAATTTTGCTCATGAATAATCAGCGGAACTCCATGTAAAATAGCAGCAATCGCTGTCGGAAAAGACGCATATCCGCCAAATCCTACCACACAAACCGGATGTCGTTTAAACAGCTCGATAAAAGCTTGTGTCACACCTAATGACACTTTCAACAAACTCTTAATTTTTGTAAAAACAGATTTTCCTACCACACTTCCGGAGCTTATTGCCTTATTTTCTATCTCGCCTAACTTTCCCTTATAATTATTCAATCCGCGTTCATCAGTAAACAAAACAACCTGATATCCTCGTTTTATCAACTCACTTGCCAAAGCATCTGCAGGATAAATATGTCCGCCGGTACCTCCGGCTGTTAAAATAACCAATTTACTTTTATTATCCTTCATCATCTTTATTCTCCGCATGAACATTTTTTCTGGTTAAAGCCAATAACATTCCTATTCCGATTGCCGATCCCAAAAGCGACGATCCGCCATAAGAGATCAACGGAAGAGCCATTCCTTTAGTCGGGCCTAATTGCATTGTCGACGCCATATTAACCAATGATTGCAAACCAAAACTTATTGCCAATCCACAAACAGACAAAACAATAAACATATTATCATCCCGACACGCCAATTTCATTGATCGAACCACAATAACAGCATAGGCCACAACAATCATCAAACAAACAATCATACCAAATTCTTCGGCAGCTACCGGAAAAATAAAATCCGTATGAGCATCGGGAATCTTCCATTTCACTACTCCTTCTCCGACACCGACACCAAAAAATCCTCCGTTTTCAAATGCTTCCAATGAACGCTTAACCTGAAACTGCGGGTCATCACCGAAAATACCGTTTAATAAAGCATTAATTCTTATCTGAACATGAGGCAATGCAAAATAAGCCATAACAAATAAAGCGGCGGCTAATCCTCCCAAAACATAAAAAATCTTTAACGGAATACCTGATAAAAACACTTGAGCCAACCACACCAAAACCACAACAACTGTCATACCGTAATCAGGTTGTTTCAAAAGCAACAAACAAGTAATACCCAAAAAACCGGCACTTGCCCAAAACCCTGGAAAATTTTTATATTTTCGTTGAATTTCAAACATCCACGCAGTTAAAACTACAAAAACCGGTTTCAAAAATTCTGATGGTTGAATTCTCATTCCAAAGTCCAACCAACGTCTTGCACCTTTAATTTCTACACCGAAAAACATTGTCAAAATCAACAACAACATCGCACCGGCATATCCCAAAATAGCCAGTCTTCTGGTCCACTTCAAACCCAACATGGAAAAAAACAAAATACACCCCAATGCCATACAAACAAAAACAGCATGTTTATAAGCAAAATGATATGAAGCCACACTCATTCTTCTTGCTGCAGCCGGAGAAGCCGACATTCCCAAAACAATTCCACATAAAAGCAAAAAACCGACGGCAATAAGCAATATTTTATCAACTGTCCACCACCAGTTTGCAACCATATTCGAACTTGATCTTGAAAATGCAAACATCTCTTTTTAAATCTCCCTAATAAGCCATCAAAGCTACAACAGCTAAAAATATTGCCACAATCCAAAAGCGAAATACAACTTTAGTTTCTTCCCAACCCAACTGTTCAAAATGATGATGAATTGGAGCCATCTTAAAAAATCTTTTTTTAGTTGCCTTATAATATCCGACTTGAATCATTACAGAAATTGATTCCATAACAAAAACTCCACCTGCTATTGCTAAAATAATTTCTTGTTTTAACATAACGGCAACTACACCCAAAAAGGCGCCCAAAGCCAAAGAACCGATATCCCCCATAAACACTGATGCAGGTTTGGCGTTAAACCACAAAAATCCGACACAACCACCGATTACAGCCGCACACATAACGGCAACTTCACCACCTTGAGCAATCGGAACAATACTTGAATTTAATGCTAAAGCTCCACCGGCAACATAAGCTCCGATCATAAATACCGTAAACACAATACCCAATAATCCGCCGGCCAAACCGTCAAGTCCATCACTTAAATTAACTCCGTTTGATGCCCCTGCAATAACAATCATAGCAAAAGGAATATACAACCAACTTATATAAAATTTCCATGAAACATAAGGAAAATTCACATAATACCTATAAGCCACGGGAGTTTGCTCGCTAATAATCCAAACAGCGGCAAAAGCCGTAACAAACTGCAACAACAACTTCATTTTTGCAGTCATTGCATTTGAAGTTTGTTTTGTAACCTTAACATAATCATCAATAAATCCGACTACGCCAAATATAACCAAAACGGCGATTCCCACCCAAACAAAAATATTTGTTAAATTACAAAATAACATCATCGATAAAATAGCAGAGCCCAAAATTAAGAATCCGCCCATTGTCGGAGTTCCTTTTTTGGTCAACAAATGCGTTTGAGGTCCGTCTTCTCTTATCGGCTGCCCTTTTTTCTGATGTTTACGCAAAAATGCGATACATTTTCTGCCACATACCAATGCAACAATCAAAGCCGCAAAAAATGCCATAAAACAACGCCAATAAGGATTTTGCATCCATTCTGACAACTTAAAAATTTCAGCCATATATACTAACATTTTACCCTCAAAACAAAAAATATACTTTACTCTTACAATAAAACTACCACGCAATTCTAAACAAATATTAAAGATATTTGATAATATA
>JAZQZB010000061.1:0-30389 GCA_045633825.1 Alphaproteobacteria bacterium
ACTGCGCATCTTTCGCTGATTGCTCAAGACCGCCTCGCTATTCTCGGCGTCCAACTGCGAATTACTTCGCAATTCTTGTTAGTCAAACCAAGCGAATGACGATACCAAAAACGAAAGCCTTACCACTTGGCGACACCCCAACATTTGGGTTCTTATTTTAAGAACAGGCTTATACATAAATTAAAATAATTATAATTGCAAGAGTTTTTTTGCTACTTATACATTTTTTTTAATTTTGTTTTTTGCTTTTTGGGATATTTTTTTGGTTAAAAGGGCTAATTTGCGACTCAATTTATTTGGTTTTTCAATTTGTTTTTTCTTTTTATCTTCTTTTACTTTTAGGATATCCAAATCGCGTTCGGTAGCCATTTTATCGAGAATCGTTTTAACAACGTGATCAAGTTGGGTATTTTCACGATAGTCGGCAGGCAAGGCAAAGTTTACTCGATTGTCTGCCAAAAGTTGAATGGCGGATTTGCGATGTTTACTTTTCGGACGATATACGGCGATTGCATTTCCACCTTTTTCTTTGATAATTTTCATGGAGGGAATATCGGTCATTCCGTCACCGAAATATATCATTCGCTTATATGGAATACGGCGCTGGTCATCAGGCATATATTCGTTTACGGCACGATCTTCGGTTTTACTTAAACCTTTGTTTATTTTGGCAATGTATTGCGTTTTGGTTGAGTAGTTTACAACTCGTGCAGGCCAAATAGGCAGACCTTCTTCGTTATAGACGTATGAGCAACCGAACACATCTTTGAAGTGTTTGCGAATAGATGTGCCGGAGATAATTTCTTCCATGCCTGATGAAATAATATAGTGTTCAATTTGAAGCCCGAGTTTGGCACCATATTCATTAATGCGCTCGAACCATTCTTCCACTCCTTCAAAATAGGTAATGTTTTTAGCTGTGTCACACAAAAATTGCTTGGTTAGTTTTATGCCTTTTTCTTTGGCTGTTTGTTGTATATAATACATTGTTCCGGTAATTTGATCGGCACAATTATCTTTTGACCATTGGTTTGCTGTCGCCCAAAAATGTTCCGGTTTGTCGCCGAGTGCCGGAATTAAAATATAGTCTTGCATATAGGTGGTGCTTAAAGTTTCATCAAAATCATAGATTAAAGCAACTTTTGTAGAGTTTTTTGCCATTTTAAATATATCTCCGCTTGCAATTATATGTTTGTTATTATAAAACAGTAGAAGTTAATTTTTAATTTATGTGAAAAAAAGAGGTTATAAAAATGGTTGCAACATCTATGGATCAGTTAGTTTCGCTTTGTAAACGCAGAGGTTTTATTTTCCAAAATGCGGATATTTACGGCGGTTTGCAGGGGGTGTATGATTATGGTCCGCTCGGGGTTGAGTTGAAAAACAACTTAAAAGCTGCTTGGTGGCGTTCCATGGTTTATGAACGCGATGATGTGGAAGGATTGGATGCGGCTATTTTGACGAATCAAAAAGTTTTACATTATTCCGGACATGAAGATACTTTTTCTGATCCGATGACCGACTGTAAACAATGTAAAGGGCGTTTTAGAGCCGATCATATTAAAGACGGTAAATGCCCGAATTGCGGTTCGACTGATTTGACCGAGCCCAGACCGTTTAATTTGATGTTTAAAACCGCAATCGGTCCGGTTGATGACGGTTCTTCTTTCGGTTATTTGCGTCCGGAAACTGCGCAGGCTATTTTTACTCAATTTAAAAATGTGGTTGATTCAACTTCCAGAAAATTGCCGTTCGGAATAGCTCAAATCGGTAAGTCTTTCAGAAATGAAATTACTCCGCGTAATTTTATTTTCAGAGTGAGAGAATTTGAACAAGCAGAATTGGAATATTTTGTTAATCCCGGTGAAGATGAAAAATGGCATGAAGAGTGGAAGGAGGCTCGTATTAAATGGTGGGAAGAACAAGGCTTAAAAAGAGAAAATATCAATATCTATACTACTCCGAAAGAAGATTTGGCTCATTATGCCAAGGCTTGTTATGATATTGAATATCAGTTTCCTCACGGTATGGAAGAATTGGAAGGAATCGCCAATCGTACAGATTATGATTTGGGTAATCATACCAAAGCTCAAGATGAGATGAATTTAACTTCCCATTGTCATGAAAATAAGGAATCAACACAAAAACTTTGTATTATGGACGATAATAATAAATGGGTTGTACCGTTTGTGATTGAGCCGTCTATGGGGGTTGATCGTGGTGTGTTGGCGGTTATGACCGAGGCTTATTGCGAAGAAGATTTGGGTAATGGCAATATACGCACGGTATTAAAATTGAAAAAACATCTTGCGCCGATTAAAGTTGCTATTATTCCTTTGAAGAAAAATAATGAACAAATTATGGCAAAATGTTATGAGTTGAAAAAGAATTTGCTAAAATTGGGTATCGGTCGTGTGGCTTTGGAAAATACCGGTAATATCGGAAAAGCATATCGTCGTCATGATGAAATCGGTACTCCGCTTTGTTTGACTGTTGATTTTGAAACTATTGAACAACAACCGGAATCGGTTACCGTTCGTGATAGAGATACTATGGAACAAATCAGAGTTAATATAAGCGATTTACCGAATTATTTGAGAGAATATTTTTTATAAGATTTAATTGAAAGTTTTCTTTTTTTAGTAAGCTTACTGTTGCATTTTTGAGATATGGTTTATATTATATTGTCAGGCCATAGTTGAGAGAGATGACCAATGGGGTTAGAGTTTGAGAAAAAAGATAGTGATTTTTTGATAGCACCGATGGGTGATATCGTGCATTATGATGATCAAAAACGTATAGATGCCCTTTTGAAGTCATTAAAAAATGTTAAAATAATAAAATTTGATGCTAAAGATTTGAAAAAATGGGATTCATCTTTGGTCGCGGTTTTATTTCAGATTGCTTTGTCAGCTAATAAAGATAATATTAAAATTGATTGGAGCGGTTTGCCGAAAAATCTGCGTCAGTTAGCGGAATTGGCGTTAAAGGTTGATCGTAAGCCTAATGTATCGGGAAAAGCAGAGGTATCTTTTTTTGAAAAAATCGGTGATTGGGGAATAGGAATTTATAATTCTTATGCTAAAGCGTGGGTGTTTCTCGGTGAAATATGGGGCTCGGTGAAACGTTTTATTATCGGAAAGGCTGTATCCAGAAAAATAGATTTTGAATTTGCATTGGAAGAATGCGGATATAAGGCGGTGGGTATCGTCAGTTTGGTCAGTTTTATGGTCGGGCTTATTTTGGCATTTGTCGGAGCAATTCAGCTTAAAATGTTTGGAGCCGAGATTTATATTGCATCACTTGTTACTATCGGAATGATAAGAATTATCGGTGCAATTATGGCCGGTATTATTATGGCCGGCAGAACAGGCGCATCTTATGCCGCAACAATCGGTACAATGCAGGTTAATGAAGAAGTTGATGCTTTGAAAACTTTGGGTTTTAATGTCGCTGATTTTTTGATTTTGCCAAGACTTTTAAGCCTTGTTTTGGTAATGCCGTTTTTAACTATGTTGGCCGATATTATGGGTATTATCGGTGGTGGGGTTGTGGCAATATTTATGCTTGATATTGCTCCGCAACAATATGTTTTGTTTTCGGTTGATGCATTTGGTTTGAATAATTTTTTGGTCGGACTTTTTCATGGGCTTATTTATGGAGTAATTATTTCGGCTTGCGGTTGTTATTATGGAATTAATTGCGGAAGAAATGCCGATAGTGTGGGTTTGGCAACAACTAATGCTGTTGTGTCATCGATTGTGATTATGATTGTGGCAACCGGTATTATAACTTGGATTTGTCAGGCGGTGGGAATATGAGTGCGGATAAATTCAGTATAGTCGGTAAAAATATTGAGGTCGCATACGGCACTAATGTTTTGATGCGAGATGTTAATTTTGAAGTTAATAAAGGTGATGTCTTTATTATTATGGGCGGTTCCGGTTGCGGCAAAAGTTCGTTGATGAGAGTTATGACCGGATTAAAAGAACCGTCAAAAGGAAAAATCTTTGTGCTCGGTAAGGATTTTTATGCGCAAGATGATAAAGATAAAAAGTTGATTATGCAAAATTGTGGAATTTTGTATCAGAGCGGAGCATTGTTTTCATCAATGACTTTGGCTGAAAATGTAGCTTTGCCCTTACAAGAATATACGGATTATTCACCGAAGATGATAGATGATTTGGTTAATTTGAAACTTGCGTTGGTCGGGTTGAAAGGATATGGTGATTTTTATCCGTCGGAAATAAGCGGTGGTATGAAAAAACGCGCCGGATTGGCTAGAGCTTTGGCTTTGGATCCTAAAATTTTGTATTTTGATGAGCCGTCAGCCGGACTTGATCCCGTGAGTTCAAAGTTGTTGGATGATTTGATTTTGGAAATTAATCAAAGTTTGGGAACAACAATAGTGGTTATTACGCATGAATTGAGTTCAATTTTTGCTATCGGAAATAATTCGGTGTTTTTAGATGTTGATATTAAGGGAATTTCGGCAAGAGGGAATCCCAATGATTTATTAAAAAATCCACCAAATGAAAATGTGTTTAAGTTTTTAACCGGAGGTAGAAAATAATGCCTAAACAGCCCAACAGAAAGAAAATCGGAATTTTTATAGTAAGCAGTGTTGCAGTATTGTTGCTTATTTTAGGCGGACTGCTTCAAAATAAGATTTTCGGACATAAAGGTAAAGAAGTGGTAATGTTTTTTGATGAATCGGTTAATGGGTTGAGTGTCGGTTCGGCTGTGGTGTTTAAAGGTGTTAAAATCGGCGAAGTAAGCCGTATTGAGATTAAGGCAAATCCGGAGGAATTGACATTTAGTATTCCCGTGTATGCAAATATGGGTGCCAAGTCGATTAATTCCAATTCTTTTTTTTCTTCGGAAAAAGATGTGTTGGATGCATTGATTAAAAGAGGCTTGCGAGCCAGACTGGCAACACACAGTTTTGTTACCGGACAATTAATGGTTGAGTTGGTTATGGCACCGCAATCGGAAATAAGAATTCATGAAAATGCAGGAGTGTTGGAAATTCCAACGATATTGTCTCCAATCGGTGAATTGTCAAGAGGTTTGCAAAAAGTTCCTTTAGCTGAAGGATTTGGAAATTTTACGGAATTTTTTAAGGGGTTGAATAAAATGATGCCGGAAATAAATTCTATTGTGGAAGATATTGAAAATATGGTTCAGCGCAATAAAGGGGTAACCGTTCAAGTGTTGGATAACTTTAATAAGATGACGATTAATGTCGGAAAGGCTGCCAAGTCTATGCAAAATTTGACTGATTATTTGGAAAGACATCCGGAAGCTTTGATTAAAGGAAAAAAATAGATGATGAAAAAGATTGTTTATGTGATTTGCGGTTTTTTGTTAAGCGGATGTTTCGGAGGATATAGTCCCGAAAGCAGATTTTATACGCTTCAGAGTGTTGAAAATGTTGAAAAGGTCAGTAATAAAAATATTTCGGTCGGAGTAGATTTGCCGGAATTACCGGAGTATGCCGACAGACCTCAATTTGTATCTTTTTCAGTAAATGGCTCAAAGATAAATATTGATGAATTAAATCGTTGGGGTGAAGATTTGGATATTATGCTTCAGAGAGTTATTGCCGCTGATTTGCGTTCGTATTTGCCGAATGCAAATGTGAAAGCAAATACATCTTTGTTGGAAAAATTCAGATATATAGTTGATGTTACAATAACTAAATTTGAAATGATTGAAGATAGTGAGGCTTATTTAGAAGCTTTGTGGAGTATTAAAAACGGTAGTTCGTTAAATATTTTGCGCAAAGGAAAAACTTCTTTAAATATGAAAATTGAAGATGAAACGGAAGGATATTCTTTGGCTATGAGTGAAATGATTGCTCAAATGAGTGGGCAAATTGCTAAAAGTTTGGTCGGACTTTAGGATTGTTCTAAATATTTTACTATTTCATTGGTTATTTGTTTGGCATCGCCATATAGCATAATAGTGTTGGAAGCATAAAACAGAGGATTATCAATGCCGGAATAACCGCTGTTTAAGCTTCGTTTTACAAAAAAGACGGTCTTGGCTTTTTCAACTTCTAATATAGGCATTTGATAAATAGGTGAAGAAGAATCGGTTTTAGACAAGGGATTTGTTATGTCGTTGGCGCCGATTACATAGGCAACATCAGCTGTGGCAAACTCGTTGTTTATGTCGTTCAGCTCAAATACATCATTATAATCGATATCGGCTTCAGCCAAAAGAACATTCATGTGTCCGGGCATGCGACCGGCGACAGGGTGTATGGCAAATTTTATTTCGACTTTATATTTTTCTTTTAAGATTTGAGTCATGTTTTTCAATGAGTGTTGTGCTTGAGCAACAGCCATACCATAGCCGGGAACAATAATTATTTTTTGGGAGTTTTTCATGATAAAAGCAGCATCTTCCGGTGATCCGGCATTAGGCATTTTGTCAGACGAAGAAAAAGAAGATGTTTGTTTGGCAAAAGTTCCGGTTAAAATGTTTATTAAGCTTCGGTTCATGGCTTTCATCATAATAAAAGCTAAAATTAGTCCTCCTGTTCCGACAATGCTTCCGATAATGATGAGTAAAACAGACGAAACAGAAAATCCGATGCCAACTGTTGCCCAACCGGAAAAGGCATTTAGTATGGAAATTGCTACCGGCATATCGGCACCGCCTATCGGTAAGAGAAGTAAAAATCCTAAAATCAGGGTCATAAAACCGATGATGATAAAAACAGAATTGTCAGGTGAATATAAAAAATCGGCCGATAGTGTTATAATGGTGCAAAAAAATAATAAATTGAGTAAGTTTTGTGTCGGAAAATGAATCGGTTTACCGGAAATCAGGCCTTGAAGTTTTGCAAAAGCAATCAGTGAGCCGGTAAAAGTGAGACCACCGATAATAAGGCCGATAGTGTTCATGAAATGTTGCGATGAAAAAGATAATTCTTCGGAAATTGAGATACAAACGGCTGCCAGACCGCCTAAAGAATTTAAGATTGCAATCATTTGCGGAAGTGAAGTTATTTTTACTTTTATGCCTATATAAATTCCGATTATTAATCCTAGAAAAATTATTAGCAATAAAAGAATTTTGTTGTCGATTTCGGAAGTAATGAAGCTTGTAAAAATGGAGATTGTTATGCCGATAATTCCTAGCATATTGCCTTTATAGGCGCTTTTGGGGGAAGAAAGCATCCTGATTGAAATAATTAAGAAAAATGATGATATGAGATATGAAATATTTGTTATCGACATTATTTTTTCCTTTTGGACTTAAACATGTTTAACATTCTTTGAGAAACGGCAAAGCCTCCGAAAATGTTTATGGAAGACAAGAAAATTGCCAGATAAGATAAAATTATTTCAATTTGTGATTGGGCGTGTTCAAGTGATATTATGCCACCAATGATAATAATTCCGGAAATTGCATTGGAAACACTCATTAAAGGTGAGTGAAGAGTCGGAGTTACTCGCCATATTACAAAATAGCCGATGAAACATGAGAGCATGAAAATAGTTGTTAAAGACCAAATATCCATAAAATTTAAGCTCCGTAAATTATAGTTGATTTGATAATGTCATCATTGAGATTAAATGAGGGTATGTTTTGAGGAGTGATTTTTAAGTAATCAATAAAATTACTTAAGTTGTTGGCATAAAGTCGGCTTGCTGTTTGGGGAATTTCATTTGCCAGATTGCTGTCGGCGTAAATTTGATTGTCGTTAAAATTTATAATTTTTAAATTTTGAGAATGTTCGATGTTTCCGCCTTGAGTAATTGCCATATCAATAAGAACGGAGCCTTTTGTCATTTTTTTGATATCGTTTTCGGTTATTAAAACAGGAGCTTTTGATGTCGGCGAAAAAGCTGAAGCGATAATTACATCAATATCATTTAAGATATCATTGATATTTTCGATAAATATTGCGCCTAGTGATTTGGCTTGTTCTTTAGTCTCGGGACGAATGTCGTGAGCATATATTTTGGCACCCAGTCTTTTAGCTGTGGCAATAGCCTGAAGACCTGCAACCCCTAAACCGATTATTAAAAATTTTACCGGAGTAATTGTTCCGGCAGAAGTAATCATCATGGGAATTGATTTTTTTAGTAAAGATGTTGCTTTTATGACGGCTTGATAGCCTGATAAGTTGTTTTGTGATGATAATATGTCAAAAGGTTGAGCTTTGGAAATGCGAGGGAGTTTTTCAAGGGCAAAACAGGTTGAGTTTTTGAGAGAAGATGACGGTATTGAATTGTGAAAATCGCCAATAATAACAGATGATTTTTTGCTTTTTTTTATCGAAGCCGGATTGAGAGTAAGTAAAATATCTGATGAGCAAAATATGTCGGTAGCATTTTTTTTAATTTTTGCACCTGAAGCGATATATTCAGAATCGTAAAACAGAGAAGATAAACCGGCGTTTTTTTCAATCCATACTTCAAAGCCTTGAGAAGTAAATTTTTTGATTGTTGCAGGGGTGGCTGAAACACGATTTTCAAAAGAGGAAGTTTCTTTGAGAATTCCTATAATCATTTTTATCTCTTATTATTAACTATTATAAAACTATATTGATGATATATTACCTCCAAATAGGGATAACAACTGATGAGAGATAGTTTTTTGATGTCTGATTTATGGAAATTGTTTAAGTTGTTTTTTAAAATAGGTTTGTTTACTTTTGGCGGCGGGTATGCAATGTTGCCGTTGCTTAAGTCGGAAGTAGTTGATAAAAGGCGATTTTTAAGTGAGGAAGAACTGCTTGATTTGTATTCTATCGGACAATGTACTCCGGGAATTATTGCGGTTAATGTGGCGACTTTTATCGGATATAAACAAGCAAATGTTAAAGGAGCTATAATGGCAACCTTGGGTATGATTGTACCATCAATGATTATTATTACATTGATTGCCTCAATATTGCAGCATTTTATGGATAATCGTTATGTTGTATATGCTTTTTGGGGGGTGAAAATTTGCGTGGTGGCACTGATTTTGAATATTATTTATGATTTGGCGAAGAAAAACTTAAAAAGTATTTTTAATGTCCTTATGTTTTTGGGGGCAATAGCATTGTTGGCAGGATTTCATATTTCGGCAGTGTTCTTGGTAATATTAGCCGGAATGGTGGCTTTAGGAATAGGCGAATTTAAGAGAAGATTTATAAAATGACGTATGTTTGGTTGATTGTGGAATTTTTTAAAATAGGATTGTTTGCAATCGGCGGTGGGTTGGTAACGGTTCCGTTTTTGTTTGATTTGACGGATAAATATGATTGGTTTACCAAATCGGAGTTGGCAAATATGATTGCTATTTCCGAATCTACTCCCGGCCCTATAGGTGTTAATATGGCTACTTATGCCGGCTTTGGTGCCGGTGGAATCGGCGGGGGAATTTTAGCAACTTTATCGTTGGTTTTGCCTTCGGTAGTGATTATGATTTTTGTTGCTAAAATGATGAATAAATATAGTTGTAATTTAAGAGTTAAAAATATTTTGAGCGGTATCAGGCCTGTGGTGTTGGCATTGATTTTGTTTGCCGGATTAGATTTGGGACGAATTATAATTACGGGAAGTATCGAAATATTGTTTTTGGTTGTGATTTTAGCGATGATGCGAATTTGGAAAAAAAGTCCGATTTATTATTTGTGTTTATCGGCAGTTTTGGGAGTTATAATAAAAATGTTATAAAAAAAGCCTCTGTTTGGGAGGCTTTTTTTATCAGATATCTAAAGCTTTTTTGTATGTATCGAGCAAAAATTCCTGTTCGTCACGGTCTGCAGCATTCATTTTGCGAAGTTTTATTACGGCACGCATAATTTTTACATCAAAACCGGCAGATTTTGCTTCGGCATAAATATCTCGGATGTCACCGGATAGAGCTTTTTTTTCTTCTTCCAGACGTTCAATTCTTTCAATTAAAGAACGAAGTCTGTCAGCAGCAATTCTGCCTGTTTGAGTGGTTTGTTCGGTCATTTTGTTTGTCTCCTTGTATTAAAAAATTATTGCTTAAACCTAACAAATTATTTTGTTATTTACAAGTATAAAAATAACCCCTTATTAACTTATTTTATATATTATGTATAACAAATTATTTATAAAGATGAGGATTAAAATTATGCCTATTGAAACTCGTACAAAAATTTTAGCAACTATTGGTCCGTCTTCTGCAACAAAGGCTAAATTAGCTGAATTGATTGATGCAGGAGTTGATGCATTCAGAATTAACTTTAGTCATGGAACTTATGAAGAACATAAGGATAGAATCAAAGCTATTCGTAAATTGGAAAAAGAAAAGGGGCGAGTTATTGCCATTTTGGCAGATATGCAAGGGCCGAAACTTCGAGTAGGTAATTTTAAGGAAGAAAAAGTTTGGCTTGAAGAAGGACAAATTTTTACCTTGGATATGAAAAATGAATTGGGGGATAATACAAGAGTTTGTTTGCCTCATAAGGAAATTTTTGCAGCTATTAATGTTGGTGACAGATTGTTGGTAAATGACGGTTATATCGTTTTAGAAGTTGTAAAGGCTTCAAAAACATTTATGGAAACAATCGTTAAGGTCGGCGGATATATTTCCAGCCATAAAGGGGTTAATTTGCCTAATACAAAATTGAAAATATCGGCAATTACCGAAAAAGATAAAAAAGATTTGAAATTTGCATTAAAAAACGGAGTGGATTGGATAGGTCTTTCTTTTGTGCAACGTGTTGAAGATATTTTGGAAGTTAAAAAAATTATTAAAGGTAAGGCAAAAATTATTGCAAAATTGGAAAAACCGAGCGCTATTGATGATTTGGATGATATTGTAAAAGAAGCTGATGCCATTATGGTGGCCAGAGGCGATTTGGGGGTTGAGTGTCCTTTGCCGACGGTTCCGGTTTTGCAAAAAAGAATTATTAAAACTTGCAGACAATATGCTAAACCGGTTATTGTGGCAACTCAAATGTTAGAGTCAATGATTGTTAATCCGACCCCGACACGCGCCGAAGTATCTGATGTGGCTACAGCTGTATATGATGGCGCTGATACAGTTATGTTGTCAGCAGAAACAGCTGCCGGAAAATATCCGATTGAGGCGGTCAGAATGATGAATGCCATTATTGATCAAGTTGAGACAGATCCTTTGTTTTTTGAATTGATGAAAAATTCAAGAATTAAGAGATTTGATGCGGACGAAGCTAATGCTATTACTTTTGCGGCTTCGGAATTATCAGGTGTTTTGAAAAATGTTAAGGCTATTGTAAGTTTTTCGTCATCAGGTTTTACTACATTTTTGACAGCAAAAGAACGTCCCTCTTTGCCGATTTTGGCAATGTCGCCGGATATTAAAGTAGCAAGACAAATGGCTATTGTTTGGGGGGTGAGACCATATGTTAATAAAGACAGCTTTGTTAAGTTTTCCAATGTTGAAATATGTGCAATTAAATATGTAAAAAAAGCAGGTTTGGCAAAAGCAGGTGATCATATTATAATTACTGCCGGTTTTCCCCTTAATATTAAGGGTAGAACCAATCTTTTACATACTATTAAAGTTAAGTAAAAATTTTTTAAGAGAGGTAATATGTCAAGAGTATTTATTTTGATGATGGATTCATTCGGAATCGGAGGTGGTAAAGATGCTAAAGATTTTGGTGATGAGGGAGCGGATACTTTTGGGCATATTGCAGATAATTATCCTGATTTGAAAATTCCTAATTTGGTGAAGTTGGGACTGGTTAAAGCTGCCAATAAAGCAACGAGTTTAAATAGAGAACTTTCGGATGCCGGAGCTAAAATAAGTGTGAATGCCAAGTATGGTAATTGTAGTGAAGTAAGTTTGGCAAAAGATACTTCTTCGGGGCATTGGGAGTTGGCCGGTGTGGCGGTTAAATCACCTTGGGGGTATTTTAAGCCTGATTATCCGTCTTTTCCGAAAGAGCTTATTGATAAAATATGTGCAAGAGCCGGTTTGAGCGGTATTTTGGGAAATAAGGCTGCTTCAGGTACGGTAATTATTGAAGAGCTTGGCGAAGAGCATATTAAAACCGGAAAACCGATTTGTTATACTTCGGTTGACAGTTGTTTCCAGATTGCGGCAAGTGAGAAATATTTTGGTTTGGACAGATTGTATGAAGTTTGTCAGATAGCTTTCGAAGAATTGAAGCCTTATAATATCGGACGAGTGATTGCCAGACCTTTTGAAGGAGAAAAAAAAGGCGAATTTGTCAGAACAAAAAATCGTCATGATTATTCGGTAAAACCACCTAAAAAAACTTTGCTTGATGTGGTAAAAGACAGTGGAAATGAAGTTATTGCCATCGGAAAAATAAGTGATATTTATGCCGGTTGCGGTGTAACTAAAAAGGTTTTGGCATCCGGTCTTGAAGAACTTTGGGATAAAACTTTGAGTGAAGGAAAAATTGCGCCGGATAACAGTTTGATTTTTACCAATTTTGTTGATTTCGATATGCTCTACGGACACAGACGAAATTTAGAAGGTTATGCCAAAGCGTTGGAATATTTTGATGAAAGGTTGCCGGAAATTGTTAATGTAATGCATGAAGATGATGTGGCCTTTATTGCGGCAGACCATGGTAATGATCCGACTTTTAGAGGAACAGATCATACCAGAGAACAAATTCCGGTATTGATGTTCGGTAAAAAAATTGAGTCGAAATATATCGGAGCCAGAGATACGTTTTCTGATGTGGGGCAAACAGCGGCGGATGTTTTGGGTTTGAAGTTGGATGAAGGAAAATCTTTTTTGAAGGATTAGTATAATATGACATGGAAAGCAACTAATTTGGATAAAAACAAGCATTGTTTTTTTGGTAAAACAGGTGGATTTTCAGGCGGAAAGTACAGCAGTTTGAATGTTAATACCAAAAGTTGTGATGATAAAAATTGTATAATGCAAAATTTGCAAATTGCAGCATCTGAAATCGGTTTGAAAAAAGAAAATTTATTGTTGTTGAATCAAGGTGTAAGTAATGTTGCTTTGTATGTTGATGAGGCATCGTATGATATGTCGGAAGCAGATGGTGCGGTGACAACAAAAAAAGGAATTGGTCTTTGTATCAGAACTGCTGATTGTGTGCCGGTATTATTTGAAGATCGAAAAAACGGCGTTATCGGTGCGGCTCATGCCGGTTGGCGCGGCGCTTTTAAGGGTATTTTGGAAAATGTAATCAAATTGATGATTGAAAAAGGCGCTGAACTGACAAATATTCGGGCGGCTATTGGTCCTTGTATTATGCAAAAATCATATGAAGTTGATCGTAATTTTTATAGTCAGTTTATAGAGCAAGATTTACAAAATAAAAAATATTTTGTATCGGGAAAACAAGAAGGATATTTTTATTTTGATTTGTCGGGATATTGTTTAGATAGGTTAAAAACATCAGGTATTAAAGATGTTGAAGCATCAAATCTTGATACATATTCGCTGAAAGAAGAGTATTTCAGTTTTAGAAGATTTACTCATGAAGGCTTGGTCGGGAAGCCAAAGGATTTTCCGACACAAATTTCGTTAATCACTTTATAAATAAAGGTAAATAACTATGTCACCGTTGGGAAAATTAACATTTGCATTGTTCGGATTGAAATTGTTAGGTTTGGATGGTTTGTTTGTCGGATTGTTTTTGGGACATATGCTAATTGATAAAACATATGTTATCAGAAATATTGAGAGGCAATTAAATCATTTGGATGATATTATTCGTATTAAGTTACCTTATAAATATTATAAATATTATAATCGCATGGATGGTAATATTTGGGGTAAGGTTTGGGGATTTGTTGTCGGGTTGATTTTGTTCGGATTATTAGGAGCATTCGTTTTGTTTTGTGTCGGACATATAATTTTTGATATGCCGGCAAATGTTAAATTGAGAAAAATTAAGAAAACCGTCGATCATTTCTTTGATAATAATTGGGGTAAAATATTGGGTGCAATTATCGGTTTTGTTTTGCATAGTGCCCTTCTTATTTTTGTGGGAATTATATTAGGATTTATTGCTGATTATCATCGTCTTGAAGGGGCAAGCCTGATGCCGTTTGATAATTTTCGTAATTATTGGCAAAAGATAAATCCTTTAAAATTGTGGAGAAATGCTCAATTTGGAGAACATAGACGTTATTTGGAGGTTATGGCCGCGTTGGCAGCATTAATTGTTGAAGCTGATGGAAAGGTTTCGGATAGAGAGAGAAAGAAGTTTTGTCAGGTTTTTGCCGTTAAAGCTGAACAAAAGTCATTGGTATATGAAATTTTTGAAAATAAACAAAAACATAAGTTTTCATTGGAAAAATATGCGGATATGTTGGAAAGCTTAACTGAAAATAATGACGGATTAAAAGAAGTTTCTATGGAAAATTTGTTTAAGATAGCATCTGCAGATGAATCTGTTAGTGAAAATGAGATGCGTTTGTTGAAAAAAGTTGCCAAAATTATCGGGCTTGAGGATAGAGAATTTGCCAGATTGAAAAAACAATTTAAACCAAATCCGATAAGTAAAAAACTTATGGCTTCGTATGATGTCTTGGGGGTTTCATATGATGCAAGTATGGAAGAAATAAAGGCCAAGTGGAAAAAGCTTATTGTTATTTATCATCCGGATAAATTGGCTAATGCGACAGAAAAGGAAATGAAAATCGCAACTAAACGAATGGCCGAAATAAATTTGGCATATAAAGAAATTGTCAAAGTAAAAGGTAAAAAATGAGAAGAAAATTATTGCCTTATTATGGAGAAAGAAAAAGCAAAATTGATATGATTGTTTTGCATGCCGTGGCTTTTGATGTGAAAGATGCCATTGAGTCTTTTTGTGAAAATGAAGTGTCTTCTCATTATTTGATCGCCGAAGACGGAGAAGTTTGGCAGTTGGTCGGTGAAAAACATAGGGCCAGACATGCCGGTGTATCGTACTGGAATGGTATTGAAGATGTTAATTCGCATTCAATAGGAATTGAATTTTGTTCTAAAACTTTAGGACAAAAAAAGTTTAAACCGGTTCAGATAAAATCGGGAATTGAACTTATTAAAAAATTGGTCAGAAAATATAAAATAAGACCGGAAAATATTGTCGGACATTCTGATGTTGCTCCGACAAGAAAACCTGATCCGGGAAAAGCTTTTTTCTGGAAAGAACTGGCAAAAGAAGGATTGGGATTTTGGTATAACATATCTGATTGTAAAAAAATAAATAATTTTTCGGTTGAAGAATTACTTGAGATTATCGGCTATGATGTGAGTGATATTTATGCTTCGGCTTATGCTTTTTGTCGCAGATTTTTGCCGGAAAAAATAAAAGAAATCAGTAATGTTACGGAGTTGGTTAATGATGTCGGAAGGGCTGATAAAATACTTTTGGATGATGAAATGTTTTTAAAAACATTAAAAGCTGTCGCTTATAAATATGCAAGCGAATCTAAAACACCCTGTAAAATGTAAGCAGCGGCAGAAGCATCTAAAGTTTCTTTGCGTTTGGAACGTGACATATCAACTTCTTTGATAAGGAAATTTTCAACAGCGCGAGAAGATAATCTTTCGTCCCAAAAAGCATAAGGTAAATCTATTTTTTTTGCTACTTTTGCAGCAAAGTTTTTAACTTTTTCGGATGTTTTTCCTTCGTTTCCGTCCATTTGAAGAGGAAGACCATAGATTAGGGCGCCTACTTCTTTTTCTTCAATAATTTTTTTTATCTCGTCAATGTCTTTATCAAAAGAGGTACGGTGAATTATTTTTAGAGGATTTGCCGTCATCAGTAATAAATCAGACACGGCAACGCCAAGCCGCTTTTCACCATAATCAAAGGCTAAAAGAGAACGATATTTCGGTAAGTGTGCTTTTAATTCTTTTATTTCCATAAAAATAAGATTATGAAAATAATGAAATTTGTCAAGAAAGATAATAAATTTAATAATTGTGCTAATTGATTTTTAACTAAAATCGGATAAAATTCGGGTAAATATTAAAGTAAGGGGATTTATGTCGATGAAATTGAAGGTTTTTGCATGTTTATTTTTAGGGTTGTTGATGAGTGGGGCGGCAAAAGCAGAGTTGGCAATAGATGTCAGCGGAGCAATGCGGGATCCGATGCCGATTGCAATTCCCAGCATTATTCATGATGGCTTTTTTATCGGTCAACAAGGTGATAAAATATTAAAAGTAGTTGAAGCTGATCTTGAACGTTCGGGATTGTTTGAGGTGGTTGATAAGGATAGTTATATTCAAGAATTTTCATCAATGGAGCAAGAACCGGAATTTTTGGATTGGAAAGCAATTAAAGCTCAAGCCCTAATTCAAAGTGAAATTGAAGAAATTGATACAAATACCATAAAAGTTTCTTTTCGCTTGTGGGATGTATATGCCGAAAATCAGATGGAAGGACAATCATTTACCACAACTAAAGATAATTGGCGCAGAATTGCTCATGTGATATCTGATGCAATATATGAAAGATTGACAGGTGAAAAGGGATATTTTGATACCAGAATCGTTTATGTTTCAGAATCAGGCCCTGCAACAAAAAGAGTTAAAAGATTGGCTATTATGGATCAAGATGGTGAAAATCATAAGTTTTTGACTAATGGGGCAGCAATGGCTTTGACACCTCGTTTTTCGCCTAATTTACAAAAAATTACATATATGTCGTATGCCGGAAATGTTCCGAGAGTTTATATTTTGGATATTGAAACCGGAGAACAAGAAGTTTTGGGCGATTTTCCGGGGATGACATTTGCTCCGCGTTTTTCACCGGACAGCTCTAAAGTTTTGCTTTCTTATGCCAGCAACGGTAAGAGTGATATTTATGAAATGGATTTGAAAAACAAAAAGAAAAAAAGATTAACATATAGTGGTGCGATTGACACTTCGCCGAGTTATTCGCCTGACGGAAGTCAGATAGTGTTTAATTCTGACAGAGGCGGAAATCAGCAGTTGTATGTTATGGATGCTGATGGTTCTAATGTTAAACGTATCAGTTTCGGTAACGGTCGTTATGCAACTCCGGTTTGGTCGCCTCGAGGAGATTATATTGCCTTTACCAAGATGGCAGGCGGGCAGTTTTATATCGGAGTTATGTATCCGGACGGAACAGGCGAAAGATTATTGGCTTCGGGATATTTGGTCGAGGGACCGACTTGGTCGCCAAACGGTCGTGTGTTGATTTATTTCCGCCAAGATAAAGGTAGAGGACGCACAACCCCGCCGGTAAAACTTTATTCGATAGATTTGACAGGATATAATGAAAGACAGATAATTACGCCGGCAGATGCGTCGGATCCGGCTTGGTCGCCATTGTTACCATAAATAAAAAATCCCCGAATCTTCGGGGATTTTTTAAGCTATTTTTTTGATTATACAACGGGAAGGCACCGGAGCTTTGTCAGATATTGTTATTAATTTCGTTAAAGTATCGGCAGCTTTTTGGTATTGTTCTTCGGTTTGGGCGTGGATAATTGCCAAAGGTGTTTTTTTATCGACAAAAGTACCTATTTGGCAGAACTCTGAATATCCGGTTGCATAGTCAAGTTTTTGTTCCGGAGTTGTGCGTCCGCCTTTTAACTCAATAATGCTTAAACCGATACCTCGTGTATCCATGGAATATATATAGCCTTCTTGTTTAGGATATACAGGGCGAATAATTTTGGCTTTCGGTAAATATTTCCATACATCTTTGCAAAAATCTTTCGGACCTCCGAGCATGGTAACCATGTCTTGAAATTTTTGCAAAGCGGCACCGGAATTAAGTGCTTCTTGTAATTTTTCTTTAGCTTGTTCCAAAGTGTCGGCAAGTTTGCAAGAAACCAATAATTCACCGCAAAGTTCTAAAGTTATTTCGTGTATACGAGTATCAATATTTTTGCCTTTTAAGTATTCGACGGCTTCGGCGACCTCTAAAGCATTACCGACATTGTGTCCCAGTACTTGATTCATATCGGTAATGACGGCTTTGGTTTTTGTACCGGCGGCATCGGCAACCCGAACAATAGAAGTGGCCAACTCTTTGGCGCGTTCCAAAGAATCCATAAATGCGCCGTTACCGCATTTTAAATCCATTACCAAACAATCAAGTCCGGCGGCCAGTTTTTTTGATAAGATTGAGGCTGTGATTAAATCAATAGATTCAACTGTGGCACAAACATCACGAATTGCGTATATTTTTTTATCGGCAGGGGCTAAATTGCCGGTTTGACCGATAATGGCACATCCGACTTCTTTTACGGTTTTTTTAAATAGTTCGTTAGATGGTTGGGTTTGATATCCGGGAATTGAGTCAAATTTATCTAAAGTTCCTCCGGTATGACCTAATCCTCGACCGGAAATCATGGGACAATATCCTCCGCAAGCGGCCAACATCGGGGCAAGCATTAAGCTGATTTTATCTCCGACACCGCCGGAAGAATGTTTGTCAATAATAGGACCTTTGATGTCTTTCCAATTTAAAACATCGCCGGAATCTCTCATGGCTAAAGTTAATGCCGTTGTTTCTTCTTTGGTCATTTTGTTTAAGAATATGGCCATGGTTAAAGAAGCGGTTTGAGCATCAACGATGCTTCCGTCGGTTACTCCTTTGATAAATTCGTTTATTTCTTCAGTGCTTAAAACTTGGTTGTTGCGTTTTTTTCGAATAATTTCTTGAGGAAGCATTTTAATATCCTTGTTCTATTGTTTTAATTAAATCATTTAATAAGGAGCTGGCACCGATACGGAAATGTGATTGATTTATCCAATCTGTTCCCATTATGGATTGTGCCAATGTTAAATAAGCTTTGGCATCATATAGGGTTTTTATTCCTCCTGATGCTTTGAAACCGACATTTTTACCGCTTTGAGCAATGGTTTCTAAAATTGCATTAGCTGCTTCCGGAGTTGCTGAAATATCAGTTTTTCCGGTTGATGTTTTAACAAAATCGGCATTGGCATCAATACAGAGTTGTGTGGCTTCTTTTATGGATGAGACTTTTTTCAGCTCGCCGCTTTCGATAATTATTTTTAAGACTTTATTTTGGCAACTTTCTCTGGCAATATTTAAATATTCTTTACAAAAATCGATGTTGCCTTCTAAAAAAGTATGGTATGGGAAAACAACGTCAAGTTCATCAGCTCCGTGTTTGAGAGCCGTGATAATTTCTTTCTCTAATATAGTGTTGTTTGCTATTCCTTTAGGAAAATTGATAACTGTAGCGATTTTGAAATCTTGCGGTAAAATGCTTTTGGCATGAAGTATGAATTGAGGGTAGATGCAAACTGATGCCGTGTTACCATATTTAGTGGTCGCTTTTTGACATAAAGATGAAACGGTTTCGTTTGTGTCATTATCGTTTAGAGAGGTTAAATCTAACAGATTTATTAAAAGTTTTGCAGCTTTGACATTATCCATTTTAATTAAATCCTTTCAAATATTTTATCCAGTAGAGAGGCTAATCCTTCAGATGCTTTACCTGCCATTGATAATGTTTCATCATGGGATTGAGTATTGGTTTGCAAGCCTGTTCCCATGTTGGTAATTATTGAAAAGCCGAGTGTTTTTATTCCGCAAAATGAAGCGGAAATAACTTCAGGAACGGTAGACATTCCGACCGCATCTCCTCCTAAAATTCCGAAGGCTTTGATCTCGGCGGCAGTTTCAAAGTTTGGTCCGGAAACCATTAGGTAAACACCTTGGTTTAAGTTTATTTTTTCTTGTTTGGCAATGTCTGATGCAATAGCTCGCAATTCTTTATCATAGGCGTTGCTCATATCCGGAAAACGAGGACCGAATGAACTGTTGTTCGGGCCAATAAGAGGGTTGGTAAAACTGAAATTTATGTGATCGGTAATCATCATAATTGAACCGGTCGGTATTTGAGGATTCAGAGAGCCGGCCGCATTGGTAACAATTAATTTTTCAACCCCTAAAAGTTTGAAAGTTTGAATTATTTGACAAATGTCTTGAGGCTTGTGACCTTCATAAAGATGTATGCGTCCTTGCATACAAATTACTTTTTTGTTGTTTAATGTTCCCAGTACAAATTGCCCTTTATGTCCTTCGACAGTGCTTTGAGGGAATCCTTTTATATCGGAATATTGAATAATAACAGGGTTCTTAATTTTATCTGCCAATGAACCTAAACCGGAGCCTAAAATTAAGGCAATTTCCGGTTTAAAATTGTGAGATATTCGGTTTATTTGTTCAAAAAATGAATGGCATATTTGAGTCATGTTATGATATATCCTTAAAAGTGTAGGGTAAAAGTTCTTTTATGGTGAGAGTTTTTTTTACCCCTTCGTCATCGGCTAAATGAACTAAAGTTTGAGAATCGCTAAATTCGGCAATGCGTTGGCGGCATGCTCCACAAGGAGTTATAAGCTCTTGCGATGCTGCATAAATTAAAATTTCTTTTATTTTTTTGTCGCCATTTGAGACCATTGCGGCAATAGCTCCGGCTTCGGCACATGTTCCAATCGGAAAGGCAATGTTTTCGACATTGCATCCGGAATAAAAATTATCAGAATCGCTTAAAATGGCGGCTCCGACGTGAAAATTTGAATATGGGGCATGGGCATTTTGGGATGCTGATTTGGCAAGGTTTAACAGTTTGTCGATATTATTCATTGTCTATAACCTTATAATTTAAATGTTTTTTTATTTTTATAATTTATACTAAATTAAAATCGTTGTAAAAGTAAAGATTATCCGGTGTTGATAAAATAGCTGATATATTTTTAAGGGGTTGAAAATGTGAAAAAAGTTGTTCTTGGGATTGTTTTAGTTCTTGTTCTGGCTTTGGGCGGAGCTTTTTTTTATGTGATGAGTATTGATTGGAATAAACATAAAGATAAAATAGCTGAACAATTTTATAACTCTACGGGTAAGTATATTGTTTTTGCCGGAAATGTTAATTTTAAAGTTTTTCCCTCTCCTTATTTGACGGCAGCCAATGCTAAAATTTTTAATACTAAAAATAAAAATGAAAAACCGTTGCTTGATATTAAAAATATTGATGCGGAATTATCTTTGATGCCGCTTTTAAAAGGAGAGTTTATTGTTAATAAAATGACATTGAACGGCGCGGTTATTAATATAAATTGGGATGATAAAGGATTAAATTGGCAAGGAGATTTAAGTGCAGATCAACGTCAGATGATGGAAAATGCCAAAATGGTATTGAACAGCGTGTCTTTAAGAAATGCTCAAGTTAATTTTGAAGCTTCAAACGGTGATGTCAGCTTTAATTTGGATAATTTGAATGGTGAAATTATGGCTCAAAGTGTGTTCGGGCCGTTTCGTATCGAGGGTAATTATACCAAAGATGCTATTGTTCAGGGATTTGCAATTACATTGGGTAAAATAGATGAAAGTATGCCGACATCATTGAATGCGGTGTTAACTCATCCGAAATCAGACAGCTATGTACGATTTGACGGTTCTTTTCAACTTACTAATAAAGTTATTAACGGAAATGTGGTATTAGAATCGAAAAGGTTTAGTGATTTTATTAATGAGAATGTTAATAAATTTAAAATAAGTGAAGAATACAACAAACCTTTAATTTTAGGGTTTGATATGGCTCTTAATAAACAAATGATAGATTTTACCAATATCGTTTTGAAATATGAAGAAACAGAAGGCGCCGGATCAGTAAAGCTTCCAAACAGTAATCTTGACAGACCTAATCTTACGGTAAAGTTTGATTTTGCTGATTTGGATTTGAAACCGGTGATTGATTTTATTAAAGGTTTTGTGAAAAAATATAATGAAAAAGCGGTTGATTTTAATAAAAATATTAAACTCGTGGCAGATATAAAATCTGTCAGATCTTCATATGACGGTCAAAATTTTAAAAATTTTGAGACATCATTTGAAATAAATGAAAGTGGTTTTTTGTTGGACAGTATGAAGATTGTTTTGCCGGGAAATGCATTGTTAAATGTAAAAGGAAATGTTTATTCGTATGAAGAACAACTTTATTATCAGGCAGATGTTTCTTTGAATAGTGATGAATTGATGCGTTTGTTGAAATGGTTAAAAATTGAACCTAAAGCAACGGCAACATCTGTTTATAAAAAAATATTGTTGACGGCAAAAGTTGCCGGAAACTCTAATAAAATTCAAGTTTCTCCTTATAAGTTTGTGTTGGATAATACAACATTTAACGGTGATGTCGGAATAATACTGGGAGACAGAACAGACGTAATCTTGAATGTCAGCGCAGATACTTTGAATTTTGATAATTATATAAACTCTATTCCCGATGAAATAAAAGCAAAAGATTTTGGAGACAGATTAAATTACAGATTTTCGAAGCTTGGCGTGTTAAATAGTTTTGATATGGTGTTAAATGCAGATGCAAATTTGGTCATTTATGAAGGATTGCCTTTTGAAAGTGTTAAATTTGAAGGAAATATTTTAAATGGTAATTTAGAGGTTGAAAATTTAAGTATTGCAAAAGTGGCTAATACAACAGTCGGTTTGAGCGGACAGGTTAACGGTTTCGGAAAAGCTGCTCATTTTGAAGAATGGCAGTATAGTTTGGAGACTCAAGATATTCAAAATATGTTGGATAAATTCGGTTTATATAAACCTGATTTTGATTATAATCAATTTTCTGATTTGAAGTTGAAAGGCAGTATGACCGGTGAGGCAAAGAATTTTGTTTGTGATTTTGTATTAAATTCCGGTGATTTGTCGCTCGATTATGAAGGAACAATTAAGTCAGATAATAAATTGTTTTTTGATGGTAATGTGGAAATAAAATATCCGGAACTTCTTAACTTTACGGATGCCGTAGGATTAAATTATAAACCTCAAGGTTCCGGTTTGGGAATGTTTAAGTTAGTCTCAAAAATAGAAGGAACTGTCGATAACATGAAATTCAGTTCAATGGAGCTTAATTCGGGATATTCTCAATTTAGCGGTGATTTGTCTTATGATGTGAGAGGGGAAAATAAAACAGTAGAGGCAAACCTTAAAGTTAATAAACTTGAGCTTGATAAGTATATGCTTAAAGAAAATTCTAAAATGCCGGTTTCTAATTATTCGGAAGGAGATGTTGCCTCATTTTTGGTTAAACCCATGTGGAATAAAAATAAGTTGGATTATTCTCCCTATGCGGGATTGAATGTTACTTCGGTTTGGGAAATAGAAAATCTATCTTATCAAAATTATGCTTTTAACTCGGCAAAATTTAATATGGATATTAAAGAAGATTCTTTAAATATTCCGAATTTTGAAGCCGTATATAATAAAACTCCGATTAAATCATCGGTAGTGTTGAATATGGGGGTAGATTCAAAAGTAAGTTTATCGTTAGACATTGCAGATGCTAATGTATCTGATTTTGTGTTTGGCGGAAAAACTTATGGTCTTAAAGACGGAAAATTTTCTACAAGTATAAAATTAGAGTCAAAAGCTTTAAGTGAAGAGAGCTTTATTAAAGATATTGACGGTACCGTAGATTTTAGTGCAACATCAACAAAATTTACGGGCTTTAATATCCCCGGAGTTTATAATGATGTTATTAAAAGAACCAAGCCGGAAGGTCTGGTAGATTTTGTAAATTCACAAGTCGGGACAGGATATAGTGAGTTTGATAACATTACCGGAAAATTTGTAATCAGTGATGGTGAGATAAAAATTGTTGATGCTAAATTGAATGCAAAAAATACAAAAGTGACTGCAAGCGGAAGCAGTAATCTTAAAGATTGGACAATGAATGTGTTGTTTGATATCAGCCATGATGAACCTAAATTTTTACAAAATTATACGTTTTCTATGAAAAACAGTATGGATAATCCTGACGTAAGTTTTGATGTTTCAAAGTTGTTTAATATATTTAAAAGTCGAGAAGAGCAGTTTGAGGCAGATAAAAAGGCTAAAGACGATGCGCAAAAGCAGATTTTATCACAACAGGCAGAAGAACAAAAGAAAATTGCTCAAGATTTAATAAAAAGTATTAGAGAAAAATTAGATGTTGAGTTGAATGAAAAAATACAAACGGCATTTAGTGATGATGCTAAAAAAATGTATGAGGATGTGAGAGCTGAACTGAATGTGTTGTTGTCATCGTTTTCAAATAATGCAGGAGCAATAGATAGTGAAAATGTAACTTTGGAGAATATCGAAATTCTTAAAGGTTATAATGAGAAAATATTGCAAGATATTGAAATGTTGCAACAAGAAATAAAAGATATTAATTTGTCCGATTTACAAAAGCAAAATTCGGCAGAATATGAAAAAATTGTATCGATTAATGAAAATTTGAAAAAAGTTATTGCCGGATATACCGAAATAATTGCGGATTATTCATCAAGATTATCTAAAATAATAACATCGTATACATTGAATACTGATGAAAATTATGTTTTACGTAAAAAGGAAATTGATGAAGCAATAAGTAATTTGGAACAAATGAATAATGAAGTTGTTACAGCTCGTAATTTTTATTCTGTTGATGCTACGGCCGCTGAATATGAAGAGCTTAATGTTCAGATGAGTGAAGTTTTGGAAAAAATTACCGCCGGAAAAGATGATTTGGAGGTAAAAGTTAAAGCTCTTAAAGAAATTATGGATGTAACCATACAAAAAGAAGAGGAACGTTATCATAAAAAAATTGAAGATGAAGAAAATCAACGATTGATTGAAGAAAATATCGGAAGTATTTCGGTTAAAAAAACAGGTAAAACTAAAACAGTATCTCGAGATCTTGAAGATATTAAAGAAGCAAATGAAGAAATCAGTAAAGAAGAGGTAAAAGTAATTGATTTTACTAAAGAAAGATCTTCTGTGTCAGAAAGTTCCTCAAAAAGCTCGAGTGGAGTTATAAAAAAAGGTCGTATCAATCGTTAAAATACCTTGTTAAATAGTTTTTGTTATGATATATACTGTGTCATAAACAAAAGTTTTATGTGGAGTATATATTATGAGAAAACCAGAAGTTTGTATTTTACCTGTTGCAGGTCTTTCAACAAGAAATTTGCCGGCAACGAAAGCTTTGCACAAGGGCTTTTTAACATTACATAGTAAACCTATTATTCAATATGCGGTTGATGCTTGTGCCGAAATCGGAATTAAAGAAATTGTCTTTATTTACAGTGACCAATCTTGTAAGCATTTGTTTGAAAAACATTATTCGCCTTATCCGTGGCTTGAGGAACATTTGAAGCAAAAAAATAAGTTGGATATTTTGCAGGATTTGTTAAAGATTATTCCCGAAGGTATGAAGTTCTCATTTGCCGAACAATCTCAACCATTGGGTAATGGTCACGCAATTTTGATGGCTAAAGAAATTGTCGGCGATCGTGATTTTGTGGTTATGTGGCCTGATGATGTTTATGTAAATTTGCATGGTAAAGGTGTTTTGTCACAGCTTTTGGAAGTTTATGAAAAAGAAGGCGGCATGGTTGAAAATATTATGGAATTGCCCAGAGAGCAACTTGTTCGTTATGGCGTACTTTCAGGAGCTGTTCGTGATGGCAGAGTTGTTCATGCTAAAGGTAAGATTGAAAAACCTGCTTTAGAAGATGTTCCATCCAGCTATGCTTCTATGGGCCCCTATATTTTGCCTAATGAAATTATGGATATTTTACCGGAAGTTAAAAAAGGTACTAATGGTGAAATTAATTTGGCCGATGCGATGGGATTGGCGGCAGAACGTGGTATGAAGTTAACAGGTGTATTATGTGATGCAATGCGTTTTGATTGTGGTACCAATAAGGAATTGGAAAAGGCAAACTTAAAATTAAGTTTGATGGAAGATCCTAATTTGAGAGCTTATTGTAAGGAATTGTTGGATACTATGTTCGTGTAAAACTCGTATAACAGCACATCTAAAGCCAAAATTTCAAATAGCCGGTTCGGTCACGTACTTTTTTTGTACGCTCACTCGCCGGCTTTTTTATTTTTATTTTTATTTTATATGTTCTTTGTGAAGTGTAAAATTTAAACTAATTCGAAGATTCCTTGTTTATGAGATGCAGTTTAAGAGGAAAATAAAAAACCTCAATCAAATTAATTGAGGTTTTTTAGTGTTTGAAACAAAATACTGATTAAGCTTCGGCTTTAGCAGATTTTTTGCTTTTCTTTTCAGCTTTAGGAGCTTCTTCTTTTTGAGCTTCAGCGGAAGCAGCTTTTTCAGCAGCTTCAATAGCAGCTTTTTGTGCAGCTACGCGAGCCAAGTCTTTAGCACCTTTAGCATTTACATCGCGATCAACCAACTCAATGATTGCCATTTCAGCGCAGTCACCATAGCGATAGCCGGCACGTAAAACGCGAGTGTAACCACCGTTACGATTTTTGTAACGTTCTGCCAAAGTAGAAAACAATTTAGCAACAACTTCGTTGTCACGTAAGAAAGCCAATGCTTGACGACGATTGCTTAATTGACCTTTTTTACCTAAAGTAATCATATTGTCAACGAATGTACGCAATTCTTTAGCACGTGGCAAAGTAACTTTGATTTGTTCGTGTGTTAAAACAGCATTTGTTAAGTTAGAAAATAAAGCTCTACGGGCATTAGTGTCCATATTGAGTTTTCTGTGTTTCATTCCATGTCTCATAGCATTTCCTTTCAATATTTGTTGCTGACTTGCTTTACAAGTCCGATAAACACAAAGCAGATACTACAAAATTCATATATATCCGCATACTTAAACGACTCTTCTTTTATAAAATAGAATCATAAAGTTGAGCGCAATATATATGAGGTTTATGATAAATGCAAGTCTTTTTTTAAACTCGTATAACGGGCTACTAATACAGATTTCGCGAGTAAACAAAATGCTCATTTACTTCTTTTGTAAACTCCGCTTTTGTTTCTCTAAAATCTTATTATTAGCCTCGTTCTCCGAGTTTAAGATATAAGGAGCTACTAATACTTAATTTCGCGAGTAAACAAAATGCTCATTTACTTCTTTTGTAAACTCCGCTTTTGTTTCTCTAAAATCTTATTATTAGTCTCGTTCTCCGAGTTTAAGGTATAATGAGCTACTAATACTTAATTTAGCGGGTAAGAAAATGTATATTTTTAATGAGAGTGGCTGTTTGACTCAAATTGAATCGGGCACCGGGTTTGCGTTAGGTTTAAAATGTTATTTTTTTTGAAAATTTTGCTTGCAAGAATAGAAAAACGGAGTCATTATCTGCCCGAATTTAAATGTTGCGAATCGCAACTAATTGCATGCAATTATTTTGAAGCTTTTTCTGCCAAGGGGATCCCAATCTTATGGTTTGGCAGAGTTTTTATGTATTTTAACAATAACAAATTTGTATAAACCTTCTGCGGTCGGGTTTTGGTGTGTCCAATGGTATTGTCGCAGAATTTAACTTAATAAAGGATTAGAACAAATGAAAGAATCTTATACGAGCAAAAGACGTGTAAGAAGAAACTTCGGCCGAATCGACGCTGTTGCCGATATGCCGAGTTTAATCGAAGTTCAAACCGGTTCTTATAACAATTTTATTCAAGCTAATGGTGCTGAAAAATGTGAATTCGGTTTGGAAGAAGTTTTCAAATCTATTTTCCCTATCAGAGATTTTTCCGGAAACGGTGAGCTGGAGTTTGTTAAATATGAGCTCGAAACTCCTAAATATGACGTTGATGAATGTATTAAACGTGATATGACTTTTGCTGCTCCGGTTAAAGCCACTCTCCGTCTTGTTGTTTGGGATACTGATGAGGCTACCGGTGCTAAATCTATCCACGACATTAAAGAACAAGATGTTTATATGGGTGATATTCCGCTTATGACCGAAAAAGGTACTTTTATCTTTAACGGTACAGAGCGTGTGGTTGTATCTCAAATGCACCGTTCTCCGGGTGTGTTCTTTGACCATGATAAAGGTAAAACAGTTTCTTCCGGTAAATATTTGTTTGCCGCCAGAATTATTCCTTATCGCGGTTCTTGGTTGGATTTCGAATTTGATGCCAAAGATTTGGTTTATGCAAGAATCGATCGTCGCCGTAAATTGCCGGTAACTTCGGTTTTGTATTCTTTGTATTCAAAAGAAACCATTGAAAAAATTGCTCAACTTGAAAAAGAAGGTAAACATATTGATCCTGCCGAAATTAAAGGTATGGATAAAGAAGAAATTTTGCATTACTTCTATGATGTTGATACTTATGAATTGGCTAAAAAAGAATGGAAAGTTAAATTTGAACCACAACGCATGAAAGGTGTTAAATTTGATTTCGATTTGGTTAATGCCGAAACAGGTAAAGTTGTTTTGGAAGCCGGTAAAAAATTGACATCTCGTAATGCTCAAAAATTGGCTGATGAAGGTTTGGCTTATTACAGATTGGCTAAAGATAAAGTTTTGGGTAAATTCTTGGCTAATAATATTGTTATTGCTAAAACCGGTGAAGTATTGGCTGAAGCAGGTGATGAAATTACTGAAGAATTGCTTGAAAAACTTACATCAAATAAAATCAATGAAATTAAAATTTTGTTCATTGACGGTGTAAATGTAGGTCCTTACATTCGCAATACTTTAGCTATTGATAAAAACCATTGTCGTGAAGAAGCTCTTTTGGATATTTATCGTGTTATGCGTCCGGGTGATCCTCCGACATATGAAGCTGCTGATTCTTTATTTAAGGCTTTGTTCTTTGATAAAGACAGATATGATTTGTCATCTGTGGGTCGTGTTAAAATTAATACTGCTTTGGATATTTCATTTGAAGATGCTCCGGATACATATGGTATTTTGCGTAAAGATGATATCTTGCGTATTGTAAAACGTATGGTTGAATTGCGTGACGGTAAAGGTGAAGTTGATGATATTGATCACTTGGGTAACCGCCGTGTTCGTTCTGTCGGCGAATTGATGGAAAACCAATATCGTATGGGATTGCTTCGTATGGAAAGAGCAATCAGAGAAAGAATGTCTTCAGAAAACTTGAACAATGTTAAACCGCAGGATTTGGTTAACGCCAAACCGATTGCTTCGGTTATCAGAGAGTTTTTCGGTTCTTCCCAGTTGTCTCAATTTATGGATCAAAACAACCCGTTGTCAGAAATTACTCACAAACGTCGTTTGTCTGCATTAGGTCCCGGTGGTTTGAGCCGTGATCGTGCAGGTTTTGAAGTTCGTGACGTGCATCCGACACACTATGGTCGTATTTGTCCGATTGAAACTCCTGAAGGCCCGAACATCGGTTTGATTAACTCATTATCTACTTATGCTCGTAT
The DNA here is from genome assembly GCA_045633825.1 of Alphaproteobacteria bacterium. Classification (GTDB taxonomy): domain Bacteria; phylum Pseudomonadota; class Alphaproteobacteria; order RF32; family CAG-239; genus CAZU01. Next base: position 29,146 of record JAZQZB010000061.1, read on the forward strand.
TAATAAATATGGTTTTATCGAATGTCCGTATCGTAAGGTTGTTAACGGTGTAGTTACTTCGGAAGTTGTTTATTTGTCGGCAAATGAAGAAGGCAAATTTATTATCGCTGAAGCTAATGCCAAAGTTAAAGATGACGGTCATTTCGTTGATGAGTTGATTGCATGTCGCAAAGCCGGTGAATTTGAATATGCAAGACCGGAAGAAATTAACTTTATTGACGTTTCTCCAAAACAATTAGTGTCTGTTGCAACAGCTCTTATTCCATTCTTGGAAAATGACGACGCTAACCGTGCATTGATGGGTTCAAACATGCAACGTCAAGGTGTGCCTTTGCTTCGTTCGGAAGCTCCATTGGTGGGTACGGGTGTTGAAGCCGTTGTGGCTAAAGACTCCGGCGCTACCGTGGTATGTAAGGCTGACGGTATTGTTGACGCTGTTGATGCTAACCGTATTGTGGTTCGTTCAAAAGATGAGCATGCTGCTAATGCCGGTGTTGAAATTTATCGTTTGGCTAAATTCCGCCGTTCTAACCAAAATACCTGTATTAACCAAGTTCCTTTGGTTAAAGTAGGTGATGAAGTTAAGGAAGGCGATATTTTGGCTGACGGTCAATGTACAGATATGGGCGAATTGGCTTTGGGTAAAAACGTTTTGGTGGCATTTATGCCTTGGAATGGTTTGAACTACGAAGATGCTATTTTGCTTTCTGAAAGAATTTCTCGTGATGACGTATTCACTTCGCTTCATATTGAAGAATTTGAAGTTATGGCTCGTGATACAAAATTGGGTCAAGAAGAAATTACTCGTGATATTCCAAACGTCGGTGAAGATGCACTTCGCAACTTGGATGAAGCCGGTATCGTTTATATCGGTGCCGAAGTTAAGGCCGGTGATATTTTGGTCGGTAAGGTTACTCCGAAGGGTGAGTCTTTGGTAACTCCTGAAGAAAAATTGCTTCGTGCCATCTTTGGTGAAAAAGCTTCTGATGTTCGTGATACATCATTGCGTGTTCAACCGGGTATTGAAGGTATTGTTGTTGACGTTCATGTGTTCTCAAGACGTGGTGTTGAAAAAGACGAACGTGCTTTGTCTATTGAACAACAAGAAATTTCTCAACTTGCAAAAGACCGTGATGATGAAATTGCTATTATTCGTCGCAACGTTGAAGCTCGTATGAAAACAATGCTTGTCGGTCAAACAGTTGTGGATGCTCCAAAAGGTACTTTGGCTAAAAATTCTAAAA
>JAZQZB010000062.1:0-10484 GCA_045633825.1 Alphaproteobacteria bacterium
GCTCACGAAGCTGTTGAATTGCGCGATGGCGACAAAAAGCGTTTTGGCGGTAAAGGTGTTTTGAAGGCTGTTGAAAATGTTAATGACAAAATTTATGATGCCTTGGCCGGAATGGATGCCGAAGACCAAATTGAAATCGACAACGCTATGATTGAACTTGATGGCACAGATAACAAAGGCAAACTCGGTGCTAACGCAATTTTGGCTGTTTCTATGGCTGTTGCTAAGGCTCAAGCTGAAGAAGCCGAACTTCCTTTGTATCGTTATTTGGGTGGTACAATGGCTCGCACTTTGCCGGTCCCGATGATGAACATTTTAAACGGCGGTAAGCATGCTGATAACCCGATTGATATTCAAGAATTTATGATTATGCCGGTTTCTGCCGCTAATATTCGTGAAGCAATTCGCATGGGTGCCGAAATCTTTCAAACTTTGAAGAAAAATTTGAAAGCTGCCGGTCACAACACCAATGTCGGTGATGAAGGCGGTTTTGCTCCTAATTTGAAAACAGCTGAAGAAGCATTGCAATTTATCGTCGATTCTATTGCAGATGCCGGTTATAAACCGGGTGATGATGTTGTATTGGCTCTTGATGCTGCTTCTTCAGAATTTTACAAAGACGGTAAATATGAAATGGAAGGCGAAGGCAAATCTTATACCAATACTCAAATGGTTGAATACTATAAAGATTTGTGCAATCGTTTCCCGATTTTTTCTATTGAAGACGGTATGGCCGAAGACGATTGGGAGGGTTGGAAAATGTTGACCAATGCTATTGGTGATAAAGTACAACTCGTTGGTGACGATTTGTTCGTTACAAATCCGAAACGTTTGGCTATGGGTATTGAAAAGGGTGTTGCTAACTCAATTTTGGTAAAAGTTAATCAAATCGGTACTTTGACCGAAACAATGCAAGCAGTTGATTTGGCTCACCGCAATAAATATACAGCAGTATTGTCTCACCGCTCCGGTGAAACGGAAGATGCTACAATCGCTGATATTGCTGTTGCTACAAACTGTGGTCAAATCAAAACCGGTTCAATGTCTCGTACAGATCGTATGGCAAAATACAATCAACTCATTCGTATTGAAGAAGAATTGGGTGATATGGCAATTTATGCCGGTAAATCTATTTTGAAAAACAGATAATATTTACTGTCAGATAAAAATGAAACCCCGTCTTGTTATAAGACGGGGTTTTGTAAAACATTAATTTCTTATTTAAGTCCGTCAGTTAAGGGGTTTTTCTTAACCTTTTTAATCATAACTTTATAATTTTTTAAAATAGCATCTCCGGCTTTGTTTTTTTCTATAATTAAGGCCCATGTTGAATTCGATAAAAACTTAGCGGCTTCATTCGGAATATAATCAAGTAAAATTACATCATGGTCATTACGAAATAATGTAGCATGTTTACCACCATCATAAAGCATGATAGCATTATCCGGTTTTGATCTATTGGCAGATATCATAAAAATCGGAACACCTTCTTCGCTAATCAGTATTTCATAATTTTTGGCGTGTTGCATTAGCTAATCATTCCTCTGACATATTTTTGAGCCTCAATAATTTTGTTAGAACTCCAATCTGCTAATTTTTCTGTTTTATCCTGTAAAAATTTTCCGCAGCCGAATTTTAGTCCGTCCCCTTCCATTTGGTTGGCAAGATTTTCTGCTCCGCCTAAAAAACATTTGCTTACTCCATAAATTAATGAAATACCCTCTTTAGCAACTATTGACATTAAAGTTGTTGTTGTTAGGGCTACTTTACCTGTCTTTTTTGAAACATCTGTGACATTAACCATATTTTATCTCCATTTTCGCATATTATGAGCAAATTTTAACATATTTTTAATCTTTGGTCAACATCTCTTTTTTTCAAATTAAGGTGTTGACTCGAGCGTTTTGTTGTATTAAATTCTTTGGCAGTATTCAAAATTTTGAAGGTTTTTTTAATATGCGCAACATAAATATCATATCTGTCATTTTTCGAATTATCCCTTAGGGGATTTAGTTAGTTTGCACATATTTTTTAATTTAGTTTTTTATCAAATCAATCAATAATATTTTAAGGTGTTTTTTAAGATGAAACATTATGCAGAGGTTAAGGCAAAACCCGAGTTTGCCGCATTAGAAAAAGAAGTATTAAACTTTTGGGAAGAAAACAAAACTTTTGAAAAATCAGTTCAAAACCGTGATGGTGCAGCCGAATTTGTATTTTATGACGGTCCTCCGTTTGCTAACGGTACACCTCACTATGGTCATATCATGGTGTCTTATGTTAAAGATGTTGTTGCGCGTTTTCAAACCATGAATGGCAAAAAAGTTGAACGTCGTTTGGGATGGGACTGTCATGGTTTGCCGGCTGAAATGTCTGCCGAAAAACAACTTGGTGTTTCGGGACGTAAACAAATTGAGGAATACGGGGTTGAGAAATTTAATAATTTCTGCCGTTCCGATGTTTTGAAATATTCAAATATCTGGGTTGATACCTTCAAACGTATAGGTCGTTGGGTTGACTTTAACCACGACTATAAGACCATGGATTTGTCTTTTATGGAAAGTGTGATTAACAACTTTAAGCAACTTTGGGAAAAGGGTTTGGTTTATGAAGATTATCGTGTTTTGCCATATTCTTGGGCAGCAGAAACTCCACTTTCAAACTTTGAAGTAAACCAAGGCTATCAAGATAAGACCGATAATGCCATTACCGTTATGTTCAAACTTGAAAACGGTATGAAAATACTTGTTTGGACCACAACACCTTGGACATTGCCGTCAAACCTTATGTTAGCCGTAGGTAATGACATTGATTATGTTGTTATGGAAGAAGATGGTCAAAAATATATTATCGGTCGTGCACTTTTAGGTCGCTATAAAAAACAACTCGAAAATGCTGTTGAAGTCGGCGCCATGAAAGGTTCCGAGTTAGTCGGTATGAGTTATGAGCCGATGTTTCCATACTTTAAGCACTTAAAAGAAAAAGGCTGCTTTAAGGTATTATCCGGCGAGTTTGTATCAACCGAAGACGGTACCGGTGTAGTTCATATTGCTCCCGGTTTCGGGCAAGACGACTTTGATGTGTGCCGTGCTGTTGACGAACACTTTCCGGTTGTTTGTCCTGTTGATGAAGCCGGTAAATTTACATCGGAGGTCAAAGACTATGAAGGTAAACAAGTTTTTGAAACAAATGAACCGATTATGCAATGGCTTAAAGAAAACGGTCTTTTGGTCAAAAAAGAACAATATACTCACTCTTATCCGTTCTGCTGGCGTACCGACACACCGCTTATTTATAAAGCAATGTCATCTTGGTTTGTTCGTGTAACTGATTTTAGAGATGACATGGTTAAAAACAACCAAGAGATTAATTGGGTGCCTGATCATATTAAAGACGGTCGTTTCGGCAAATGGCTTGAAGGTGCTCGCGATTGGTCAATTTCTCGAAATCGTTTTTGGGGTACTCCAATTCCGGTATGGAAATCTGATAATCCGGAATTTCCGAGAGTAGATGTGTTTGGTTCTGTTGCCGAAATCAAAGAAAAAACCGGTTTTGATGTTAAGGATTTGCACAAACCTTATATTGATGATGTCGTATATCCGAACCCTGATGATCCGACAGGTAAAACGATGATGCGTCGAGTGTCAGATGTATTTGACTGTTGGTTTGAATCAGGATCTATGCCTTATGCTCAAGTGCATTATCCTTTTGAAAATAAAGAATGGTTTGAAAGTCATTTTCCGGCTGACTTTATTGTCGAAGCTATGGATCAAACTCGTGGTTGGTTCTATACATTAACCGTGTTGTCAACAGCGCTTCACAATCGTCCGGCTTTCAAAAATTGTATTTGTACCGGTTTGTTGATGGCCGAAGGCGGACAAAAACTTTCCAAACGCTTGAAAAACTATCCTGATCCGAACGAAATATTGGATACTATCGGTTCCGATGCTCTTCGCTGGTTTTTGGTATCTTCTCCGGTATTAAAAGGCGGTAATTTGGCCGTTGACAAAGAGGGTAAAGAAATCGCCAAAGCATCTCGATCGGCTCTTATTCCGTTGTGGAATGCTTTTTATTTCTTTACACTTTATGCTAATGCCGAAAATTATAAGGCCAAAGAAGTATATTCTTCCAACGAAGCTATCGACAATTATATATTGTCAAAGTTAAAGAAAATGTCTGATGTGGTACGAGAGGGAATCGAAACATATGATGTTGCGGTTGCCTGTAACGAAATTGCTTCGTTTATCGAGGTTTTGAATAACTGGTATATTCGTCGCACTCGTGATAGATTCTGGGAAGGTGAGGCTTTGGCATTTGATGTATTGTATACCGTTTTGGTTAATTTGTGCAAAATTGCCGCACCGCTTATGCCTTTTGTAACCGAATATGTATATAAGAATTTAACAGGCGAAGAATCCGTTCACTTGACTGATTATCCGTCGTTAAAAGAAGTTAAGTTTGATTCTTGTTTGGTCGAGGATATGGACTTCTTACAAGATTTGTGCTCTGCCGGTAAGTTTATTCGTGAAGAAAAGAACTTGCGTAACCGCTTGCCGTTGAAGTCTTTGACGGTTGTCGGTCGTGAGCTTTCAGATGCTTATTGTGATATTATCAAAGATGAGCTTAATGTTAAAGAAGTTTTATTTGATAATAATTTGTCAGCCTATGCCGAAAAGAAGATTTATTTATTTACTCCGCTTTTGGGTAAAGCATTGGGCAAAGATATGGGTGCAGTTATGGCAGCCTACAAACAAGGTCAATGGACACTTAATGACAACGGAACATTGTCAATCGGCGGTCAAACATTGAATAATGATTTGTTTGAAGTTCGACTTGATATGAAAGAGGGAGTCGCCGGTCGCTCATTTGCTGACAATAAAGCCCTTGTCAGTCTTGATACCAATGTCACACCGGAACTAAAAAGAGAAGGTATGGCTCGTGACTTTGTTCGTCTTGTTCAAACTTTGCGTAAAGATAAAGACTTTAATATTTCTGACAGAATAGAGTTGTCTTATTCAACTTCAAGCTCGGAATTGGCTTTGGCTTTAGATGAAAATAAGTCATATATCACCGAACAAGTTTTGGCAATTAAAGTCAATAATACTTGTAATGAGGGCGCAAAAGATGTTATTGAGGGAGCTGATATTTGCTATGATGCCAAAGTAGCTTAATTTATAAGCAAAAAGTAAAAAACTCTCCTTCAGGAGAGTTTTTTTGTATCTGAAAAGAAACTTCAAATTAACTTTTTTGTGCTAAATTTTACTTAAAAATAAGTTATTTTGATTTTTTGGTACAAAATTTTGACAAAAAACACTTGCAAGCAGGTCAAAAATAGTGTATTATTTCAAAAAATTAAAGAGATTGAACCTTTTTTAAGGAGAAAAAATATGGCTTTCGAGTGGAAAGATGCTTTTGAAAATGAAGAAGAATTGAAAAAATTGACAGGTGTACAACTTCGTGAATTGTATCGTAATGCACCTGAAGATAAAAAAGGTATTATTGCTAAAGTTGCTTCTGAAAATTTGGTTGATTTGGACACAGATGTTTTTAAGTCTACTGTTTTTGATATTTTAGCAGAAGTTAATGTTGTAACAGAACATAATGATAATCAAGAAGAAAAATTAGCGATTGATTACGATAAAATATATACAAGATTTAATGAGTATATTGCAGATTATCAGACAGGTGAAGAAAAAAATCAGTTAGTTGAAAGCTTTACCATTAAATCTTTGACCGAAATTTTGAAAGTTTCGGCGGCAAAACTCGGTGAAGATATCAAAAATAGCGATAATTATAGAACTATTGAAGGTGTTAACCGCGCTTTGAAAGACAAAATCGAAGCTGATTTAAGCAATCAAACAGAATATTCTCCCGTTGTTGAAGAACATTATTATTTGGCTGAACATGCAGGTGCATTGGATGATGTATCTCAAGAAGCTAAAGATAAATTTATAAAATTTGTTGCTCAAAACACAGGTTGGAGAGATGCTTCTAAAGAAAAAATCATTAATGCTGATAAAGTATTAAGTGATAATGTTCCTTCATTGGATATATATATTGATCAAAATGGTCAAAAAGTATTAAATCCGATATATAAAGAATGTAATGAATTAGCTTCTTCAATTAAATATGAATTTCCTGAAAATACGGATGAAGAAACACAACAAAAATTGACTTTGGCATACAACCAACAGTTAATGGCCAACGCTTTACAACGTGCAACGCATGATGTTTTGAAAAATCCGTCATTGCTTGGCAAAGGTGAAAGCAAAGAAGAAATTGAAGAAAGCTTCAAAAATCTTATCGCAGATAACTTCTCTCGCAGTGTTGTTGTAGCAGGTCTTGCAACTTCGCCAAATACTACCGACGGTATTACTATCGATAAAAATACCGGTCGTGTTGATTATAATAAAAGCGACGTATTAGCTTCCGAGATTGAAGAAATATTAAAGGGACAAAGAAAAATTTCGCCTTTAGCCGTAAGTTTGGATACTCACCAACTCGTAATCGAAACATCACGTTGTGAAAAAGTTCTTAAAACCGTTAAAAACGTAGACACAGAAAAACTTCCTTTTTATAAAAAAGTTTTGGCAGTCGGAAAAGCCGCTTGGAACAATGTCGTAAAACAAGGCGGATGGAAAAAAATTGCCGTTAACGGATTTATGTTTGGTGGTGCTGCCGTAGCAATGGCTTCCGGTGCATCAGCCGTTGTTGCCGCAGGTAGTATCGTTTATGCCGGATGGACTGCGGCAAACGCATGGGCAGCACCTGTTTGGGATAAGCTGTCTGCCGAAATGCGTGAGAAAAAGATTACCGGATTTAAGAATAAATGGGCATATCGTATTAGTAATTGGAAACGTGCAAGAGAGCAAAAATATGCCGAACCCGGTTTCAAAGAACGTGCCGCATGGCGTACCGTAGAAGGTGTCGGTATGGCTGCCGTCAGTGGTGCCTTGGGCCTTTCCGGTGCAACTCCTTGGGTAAAAACACTTACTCGTCAAGGTGCTATGGTTGTCGGTAAGTCTTCGTCGTTAACAAGAAGTTGGTTTAAAAAGAAAACTGCTGCCGAAAAATTGGCTGAACAATATTCTGTAGCAAACTATCAAGCTTTGCAAACTGCCGAAGGATACTTAAAACAAGATAAAGTAGCCTTGGCTGCCGTTGTTGGTTTTTCAGCCATAGCTGACGTTGCAAAAGCAACTGACTTGGCAGATTCTTTGGGGGAACAACTTTCTGATATAACCGAAAAAGTTAAAAGTGGTCAAACTCCTGAAGTAACACCGGTAGCCAATGACGGTGAAACACCGGTAGTTAATGACGGTGAAACACCGGTAGTCAATGACGGTGAAACACCGGTAGCAAATGACGTCGAAACACCGGTAGCCAATGACGGTGAAACACCGGTAGCCAATGACGGTGAAACACCGGTAGCAAATGACGGTGAAACACCTACCGGAGAAGTAAGAGAAAATCCGATAAAAATTGAAGATTTAGATAATGATCACAAAAAGATGTTCTTAAATTCTCATAAAAAATGGGAAAATGCAGATATCAATAAGTATATCGAAAAATTAGAAGAACAAGGTTATCATGTATCCGGTGATTTCAAAGGCACACAAGATGGCATAGTAAACAAATTTTATGAAGCCATTCAAAAAGGCAAAGTTGAATCATGTCCCGAAGGGATGACACCGGTAGAATATGTTGATAAACTTACTCGTCTTGCCCAACTGGCGCCCGGAGCGCAAAAAAATGCAACTGAGTTGATGATAAGAGATTTGCTTTGTCCTAAATTTGTACCGACCGATACTGAAAAAGAAGTTGTTGCTCAAGCATTAAACACAATCAGTTATGATAAAGGATCGAGCCAATTCATAATGATTGACGATAATGGCAATACCTGTGTTAAGAAGATGCCCAATTTCGGAAACTATTTTGGCCCGCAAAAAGTTGCAGAGATAGAAATCGACGGTCAAAAAGTTATTTTGCCAATAAGAAATGAAAATGTTACGGTTGCTTTAGGTGCCGAAGTCAGTTGTGATCAAGGAACAGGTAGAATTGCCAGCGTCTATGTTGTTAATAAAGTTGATTGCGGATGCGGACCTGCACCTGTAGCTGAACCTGAACCGGAACCGGAACCGGTAATTCCCGTAAAGGAAGATGCTAACGGTGAAAATATTGGTTTCGAAGCCGAAAAGGATGTTGTTTTACCAAAAGAAAAAGTAGACGTTGATATGCAAGATCCTACCGCAGTTGCAACAGCTGTTAAATCAGGACAAAACAGTTATTATAATGTTGATGTTTCAACTGTTAACGGTTCCGCAAAATCTTTCCAAGACGGAACACTTCAAGTTTGGGATAAAGATGGCAATATTGTTACTGAAGAAGGATTTGAAAATATTAATGCAACAGGTGCAAAAGGTCTTCAAATATCTGTTCAAGCACCGTTAGATGTTAGGGATGTTGTTGCAAAATTGCCGGATGCTCCTACAAATGTGATAACCGGTGCAGATGGTTCAATAACTTATGAATATAAGTTTGAGTCCGGTAAAAATATTCAAGTTGTTTTGGATGCAATTAAAGAAGATTCTTCCGATCGTGTAGGACATTTTATAATTAACGATAAAGAAGTTATTATAGACAATGCTTCAACAGATGCATTGATGGAAAAAATGACCCAAAATACTAATATGGAATTTTCATCTGTTGATGGAGCGGAACAAAGTGTTTCTGATAGAATTGAGATAAAAGAAAGACTTCAAAGACGTATGGATGAGTATTATGGTAATCAAGCAGAAAATATGGAAAACCCGATTTCTACATCCGAAGAAACAGCTTCCCTTTTTGAAAGAAGAACAGAAGCCCAATCAGTGTCATTAACCTCTGAACAAAAAGGGTTGATTATGGATGATAAAACCGAATTAACTTGTATAGGTGTTAAAGACGGTAAGGCTATTTTAGAAGTTAAAGGGGTTGAGGGAGTTTCTCGTATTGCGGTTGCCGCTCCGACACAAGTTGATTTTGATTTAATAAGTAAGGCTCCTCAAGCAACAGTAGGTGAAAATGGCAGTTATTCGGTTGCTATTGCAACGACAGATGAAAAAGAATTGCTTGTTTCTATTGCTGAAGGTAAAGTTAAGACAACTTTAGACGGAAAGCCGGTTGTTTTGGATAGCCAAAGCAGTGAAGCTACTCAATTAGTTGTAAGAAAAGCATTGCTTGAAAAGAATGTGAATATGAACATAGATTTACATACAAGCTTTACCGAAAAAGTTATAAAGGCAGTTGAAAAAGCATCTTCGGTAACTGAAAATGCAAAAGCAACCCAAGTAGTATCTGCTACAGTCGGTAATTCTGCCGGAAGATAAAATAAAAAAGCCTCTTAAAAAATTTAAGAGGCTTTTTTTTAATTAGCTTTTTCTTTTTTCTTTTTTGCGTTATATAAAGCTAAAAAGTCAATCGGGTTCAGCATTAAAGCCGGTAAGCCGGCATTGGTTAATGTATTGGCTACGATTTGGCGTACAAAAGGATATAACATGTGAGGTATTTCAATCATTAAAACAGCTTCACGGTGTTCTTCAGGAATATTTAATGACACAACAGAACCGTAAGACAATTCCAGTATAAATGCCTTTTCATCTTTTACATCGCCGTTTATGTTTATATTCATCAAAACATTGTAAAAATTATCTTCAAGTTTTTTATTCTCAATATTAACTTCAACTGCAATTTGCGGTCCGCCTTCATTTAATTTTTTAAAAATATGAGGAGCATGAGGAATCTCCATCGATAAATCTTTTATATATTGGCTGTTAATCATGATTGCCGGTTTTTGTTCTTCCATAAATTTTCTCCTTTGAAACAAAACTTATAAATAAAAGTCCGTTACTAAATCTTTTACATTTAAAAATTGTTTAGGTCAAATGATAATAAATAGTTGATAAAAGTTTGTTGCAAGTTTATATTGTACGATAAATAGGGAGAAGATTATGAATTTAGACATTATAGTATTGTTAATTGTTGTTGCTTTGATATTTCAACGTTTGTGGAAAGTTCTCGGAACTCGTCCCGATGTTGAAACCAAAAGGGTTAAGCTTAGCCGAGAAGGTGCGGAAAAGTTATATAATTTACTTAAATCAGAAGCAGAAAAAGATTTAAAAATTGATGCAAGTAAGGTTGAAGAGTTAGTTCCTCTCGATTCTAAACCGTTGAATGAAATAGATGCTGTTTTAGTAACAATTCCCGGTTTTAAGAAAGAAAATTTTTTGTCAGGCTCTAAAAAGGCTTTTCAAATAATTACCAAGGCATTTAATCAGGCAGATGAAAAAACTTTGAAAATGCTTGTCAGTACTTCAATATTTAATAAAATGCAAGCAATTATCAAACAGCGTCAAGAAGATCAAATTACTGCCGAAACAGATTTTATTTGTTTTGATAAGGTCGAAATTATAAAGGCTTCGGTAAACGATAAAAACAAGGCATCT
>JAZQZB010000063.1:0-33926 GCA_045633825.1 Alphaproteobacteria bacterium
GTCTAGTCGCAACTTACTGATTATTGCAAGCGTGAGGATAAGATTATAGCATATTGGTTTTGAGTGTCTAGTCGCAACTAGTGTTATATTGTATACATAATAACAAAAATTAGCGATTTCTAGGGGAGTTAAAAATTTTAGCGTACAAAAAGCTACGTGAATTTTTAACTTCCCCGTAAAATTGCTTCTAGATGCGCTGTTATACGAGTTTTACTGTAAAACTCGGAGAAAAGAATTTATAGAGTTATTTTCAAAGCGAGAAAAATTTTAGTGTACACTGATAGTACATGAATTTTTCGAGCCTGTAGAAAATGGCTCTAGAAAACTTTTATACGAGTTTTACTCATATCTTAACGCATTTATCGGATTCAATTTAGAAGCCTTATAAGCCGGATAAAAACCGAAGAAAAGACCGACAAATCCGGCAAATGAAAACGGCAACAACACATAAGTCAAAGCTACTTTTGCCGGCAATGATGTAAACATTCCCACCAACACCGAACCGATTAGCCCTACCGCAACACCGAGTAAACCGCCGATTAGCGACAAAACAAGCGCTTCCGTTAAAAACTGCAATCTGATATCCCAAGATTTTGCCCCGATAGCCATCCTAATACCGATTTCACGTGTACGTTCAGTAACCGACACAAGCATAATATTCATAATTCCGATACCACCGACAAGTAACGAAATCGAAGCAATCGCACCGAGCAAAATTGTCATTACTTTAGTCGAGCTTTCCATCATTTCCATCATTTGAGTTAAGTTCATAATCACAAAATCATCATCTTTATTAGCACCTAAATTATGTCTTTGACGCAAAAGCTCTTTTATCTCTGCCTGACTTGTATATGTAGATTGCGCATCAACTGCCTGAAGCATAATCATTTTAACTTGATCGGGAAATGTTATGCCCATAACTTTTTTTTGAGCGGTAGAAATCGGAATATACACGACATCATCTTGATCTTGCCCGTGCCCTGATTGACCTCGTTTATTCAAGACACCGATAACCTGAAACGGTATTCCTTTAACTCGAATTGTTTTTCCCAAAGGATCAACATCACCGAACAGTTCGTTTACGACAGTTTGTCCCAAAATTGCAACTTTCGAAGCATTTTTCACATCTGTTCGTGAAAACATCCTACCATAAGCCAAATTCCACTCTTTAATTACAAAAAATCTGCTATCCGTTCCGCTGACACCTGTTGACCAGTTGGTATTACCATAAACAATTTGAGCGGTTTCTTCCAACACCGGAGCAGCCAATTTTATCGCATCTATTTTTTCTTGGATTGCATCACCGTCAGCCTTTTTCATAGTCGGTTGCGAGCCATGTCCGCCACGAGCACCGGAAGATTTTGCCACTCCGGAGCGAATAATAATTAAATTAGTTCCCATACTTTTCATTTCTTTTTGAATAGAAATTTGTGCTCCGTTTCCGACCGACAACATAACAATAACCGCAGCCACACCGATAATAATACCGAGCGAGGTTAAAATCGAGCGCATTTTATTGGCTTTTATAGCTCGAACAGCAATCAAAAATATGGTCTTAAAATCAATCATTTTTTATTCCTTGTATCAGAGTTAATCTCTCCATCAACAATCTTTATTATTCGTTTAGCATAACGGGCAATATCTTCTTCGTGAGTAACTAAAATAATGGTGCGTCCCAAATCTTCATTAAGAGAAACAAAAAGTTCCATAATATCAATACTCATTTTGGTATCCAAATTTCCGGTCGGTTCATCAGCAAAAATAATCGGCGCATCATTCACAATGGCTCGAGCTATTGCTACACGTTGTTGTTGACCTCCGGAAAGCTGATTTGGCTGATGATTCATTCTTTCTTTCAATCCGACCTTTTCCAAAGCATCAATAGCTTTTTGTCTTCTTATTTTAGCATCAACATTGGCATAAACCATCGGAAGCTCAACATTTTCCAAAGCCGAAGTACGAGAAAGAAGGTTAAAGCCCTGAAAAACAAACCCTATTTTTTTATTTCTGATTTCTGCCAATTCATCAGGAGCAAGCCCATCGACCGCCTTTCCATCCAATTTATAACTGCCGGAAGTCGGAACATCCAAACATCCCAAAATATTCATACAGGTTGATTTTCCGGAACCTGACGGTCCCATAATTGCCACGAAATCACCCTCTTCTATTTGCAAATCAATACCTTTAAGGATTTTTAACTCACCCTCCCCGAGAGGATAACTTTTAGTAATATTTTTCAGCTCGATTAACGACATTATCTCGGCATCCTCATTCTCATTGTTCGTTGTTTTTCATTAGCCGTCTTATCTTCCAAAACCACCACATCTCCAACATTTATCTTATCAGAAATAATCTCGCTGACTTCATCATCAGACACACCTTGTTCAATATTTACTCTTACCAAATTACCATTTTTTAAAAGCCAAATTCCTTTGTCTTTATAACGGACCACCTCACCGTTTTCATCAAACGTATAAAAACGCAAAGCCTTATTCGACACAATCAATGTATCTTTTTTCTCGGCAGTAATAATTTCGACATTTGCTGTCATACCCGGTTTAATTTTCAAATCTTTATTATCAATGCTGATAATAACCTCATAAGTTACCACATTTGATGTAGTAATCGGATTATTTCTCACCTGAGCCACAATTCCGTGAAAAACTTCGTCAGGAAAACTATCGACACTAAACTCAACCTTTTGTCCCTCATGAACTTTGGCAATATCTGCCTCGACTACCGACGCCTCAATTTGCATCTTTGTCAAATCTTCAGCCACATTAAACAACACCGGAGTTTCAAAACTTGCCGCCACGGTTTGTCCTACTTCAACCTCTCGAGAAATGACCACTCCGTCAACCGAAGATATAATTTTGGTATATTCCAAATCAATCTCTGCCTGTTTTAAAGTTGCCGCAGCTTGCGAAACTTGAGCTTCTCGCAATGCTTTTTGTGCAACGGCATTATCATAGTCTCGTTGAGCTGTTTCCAGTTCCTTATCAGTAGAATATTTTGAAGTATTTAGTTTTTTAATTCTGTCCAAATGTTTTTTATAATATACAATATCATTTTTAGTAACTTCCAATTCTGCCTTTGCAATATCAAGAGCTGCCTGCTTTTGCTCAACCGAAGCCTCAAATGTCTGCGGATCAATTATTGCCAAAAGCTGTCCTTTTTTAACATTAGAATTAAAATCGACATATATTTCATCAATAATTCCGGAAACTTGAGTACCGATATTAACTGTTGATATCGGATTAATAGTCCCGGAAGCCGTAATTTTTTGAACTATATCACCTTTTTTAACCATATCCGTAACATATTCCACACTATTTTTTTTGCAACCACTCAAACTCAACCCGCCGGCAATTACGACAACCCCCAAAAAAGCACTAAATTTCAAAACATTAGACATAACACTTCCTCATATAAAAAAATATCCCTACATATAATAACGACAAATATTAAAAAAAGTTTTAAATAAAACTTGAAAGGAGTAAAAATATTTAATATATTCAACAAAGCATATTCTTTTTAATAAACTATTATAGTACTAAAACTGTCGAAATTATCCCACACCCGAATATGCAAGTGGCTTAAAAGTAGACTAAATATAACCAAATTAATTAATATTTTTATGGCAAACGTAAAAAAAAGTTCAAACGAAGCTTTAATGCTTCAGAAACTGATGGCCAAGTTGCCCGGTTTCACGACCAAGTGCTCAACAGCACAACCTAAAGCGGTTCAACACAGTTGTTTCGATACACCTAAAAAATGTTGGTGTTGTTGGGTGATTGATAATGAAGGGAAAAAATACTTTGCAATGTACGACGCAAACGCCGACAAAGTGAAGACAGTTTCTGAAAGCAAAAAAAGAGAGTATATCATAAAAACTCTCAAAAAATAAAAAATAAAAAACAAAAAATATGGCAACAAATCTAAAAAGATGGCAGAACGAACAGCTAGGCAAAACAGCATCCCTGGCTGAAAAATTTAAGCTTCTGGAAAATTGGCTTGAGACACACGAAATCGATGAAAATCAGTACAACTTCTGTATTAACAAGATTATTAATCGAACCATGAAGAACGCAAAACCCTCTATTGATATCAATGATAGAGCGTTTTTCCGAACTTCAACAGAAGCAAAGCTCCAAAGCTTCCTTGAATTGTTAAGAAAAAGATTAAATACGTATCTAAGCAACAGACGCGTATTTGATGCAAAGCTTTCTTCCGAAGAATTGGCGACTTTTAAGCATTATTTGGACGAATATCCTTATATTAAAAGTAAAATAAACCGACTTCTTATCGTTGGCTTACGCTATCCGGATAAAGAGTTAAATGCGATTGCTGAAAAGTTCATCTTGGAACACAAGATTTATGGTCCCATAAATCAAACAGACTACGCTTTCTGGCTGATGCTGTGGGAAGACGGCAACCTTGTACCGATGAACGCAGTTCGCTTGATGCTCAACAAAACAGAAACCGGTTTTACTCTCAAACCTTGTTTCAAGCACAATCAGTACTTGATGCAAGAACTCAAACCGCTGATTGAGTTTCAACGAGACAAAGAAATCGTTCGTCTCCAGTGGGCCCAGTCTCTGAAAGACCCAAAAAAGAAAGCAGCTGAAGTTGAACGAAAACAGCAACGTTTAGACACTTTTGAGTGTCTGTTAAAGTTTTTCTAAAAAACTTCTCTACCCCAAAACCCGACTTTCCACAAAGTCGGGTTTTTTTATTACAAAAATAACTCTTGCCAACTAAAGCCTAACATGATATTATCCAAAAAGTTGACAAAAGAAAAAGAAAGATTAAGCATGAATACAAAATTTAATCAACCCCAAACCCTATCAACATACAATACGGAAGATATAAAAAACTACTTCTATAATAATAATGTATCTGTATTTCTTGACTCTGCCTTTGAAAGAGGCCGCATCGACAAAAAAGAATATGCTTTTTTGCTAGATTTTTTATCAAATCATAACCCTCATGAACTAACAACTCATGATATTTACAATCTTCCAAACGATAATATTTATTCCATTCAAAAATACTTCGATGAGTATAATGTTGCTTATATCGAAGCAGCTTATAAACAAAAACTTATAAACGATAACGAATTTGAATCATTATATGAAATATACAATGACGGAATGAAATATTATTCTCAAGTTTATGACATATTTTTGGAATTATTCGGTGATCCCAAAGAAATCAACGGTCTCAATTTAGCTGACGGCAATATATCACCGGACACAGCGGATATTTTCATTGATCAAGATGTCAGAGTATTAACCCCTTTTGTCGAAACACGTATAAAATTTAAAGATAAAGAAGGAAACAGTATTTACGTCATATTTCCTAAAATCAAAGCAGCACACCGAGCTATTGATAAACTTGTCAAAGAAATAGGCAAAAATATAAACAAAGAATTATCCGTATCATTTAACAGATACCTTGATAATGAAGACCGTGAAAGATATAGTGAAATTTGTGAAAAACCTTTAAAAAAAAGTAAGAACAAAACCGTAGATTTACACGACGTAACTCGTCTTACCATAACACGCAAATACTTATCCGGTGTAGATCACATAACCAATATCATAAACAAATATGAAAAAGACTACAACTACACAACCAGTGTTCCGCGTGATCGTTTTAATATGCCTTTATATGAAAATGGCAAATTATATTTTGATTCTAAAATAATAATAACATTACTCGACGACAACAACAAACCTTTTGATGTTGAAATAGAGCTGAAAATAGATACCTTATGTCATGCTGATAAACGCACTCATGATAATTACGATAAATATCGAAAAATAATCGAAAGCATCAGCGAAAATGACCCTAACAAAGAAACAAAAGAAGCTCAAGCCGAAGAGTTAGAAAAACAAAATCATGAGATTAATGCTAATGCCACTCATGAATATAACATGATAGTTATTGATAAAATTCAACGCAAAATCAACACCAACTTAAAACATCGTCGCAGAAAAGAAATCTGCTCTGATGGTACTTATCCCGAATGTAATGATCTAATTTTTGACAGATATTTAGTTGATTCATATGAAGCTTTTGATCCGGACAAATCTTTTAATCCCGAACATTACACAAATGGAAAACCCATTAACAAAATGTGTTTTTTAAAACTTGTCGGAATGCTTCCTAAAACCTTTGATGAATTTGCTCCAGATTCAGACAAAATAATAGAAGATACTTTCAACTCTATTTACGATAAATCAAATCAAGAAAAATATAAAAAGCTTCATCCTATCAGAAGTCGCTACAGAGGAATATTAGAAGCTTCCAGAACATACAGCAACACAATAAATACTAAAATAGTTGATAAAATAGTTAATGATCTTGCTGAAGCTCAAACATCATTCATTCTTGATGAAGAAGCTATTGCAGGTTTTGCAAACAAACATCGAATATCTGCCGATAATCAAAATAACAATGAAAAATATACTGACCAATATATATCTTTAATTCCGGCAGCCTCACAAAATTTTGATCCGCAAAGCTTCATGGGTAAACTATGTATTTTAAAACTTTTACGCAGACTTCCCAAAAGCTTTCCTCAAACAAATAAAGGAATCAAAAAAGAAGATGTTCAATTTGTTCAACAGCTATACACTGATATTTTCAATAATTCCAAAGATAAAGATCATGCACTTTTATCCAGATTATTAAAAATATCAACAAGTAAAAAAGACAATATACAAAGTCTTATAAATGAAAAAATAAGAAATAAAATATCTCAAACAATTATTCAACTGAGAAAAAATAATAAATCATCATCAATAATAACAAACAAAAATTCCTACTCAAGATAATCATAAAAAAAACCACTCATAATGAGTGGTTTTTTTACTTAAAACTTATATCCCCTCAACAACTCTTCCGTTGTCATTGCCCTTTTACCTTGTCGTTGAATGCTTAAAACTTCTAAAGCATTACTTTTACATCCGATAATTAAATGTTTGTTATCGCTATACAACTCTCCCGATTTAAGACCTTGCTCATTATCGACCACCCTACACTTCAACAACTTAAATCTCTCGCCGTTATACTCAAAATAAGTAGCCGGATACGGATTAAAAGCTCTGATTTTGCGTTCCAAATAAACTGCATCATTGTTAAAATCCAGTTTTGATTCTTCCTTATCTATTTTGGCAGCATAAGTAACTAAACTCTCATCTTGTTTTTCAGGTACAATATTATCCAAATCATCCAATACTTCTATCATCAACTTTGCACCAACTTCAGCCATTTTATCATGCAAAATTCCGACCGTCATATCATCATCAATTTCAATTTCGCATTTTTTATACATATCACCGGCATCTAATGCCTCAACCACCTGCATAATTGTAATACCGGTTTTCTCATCACCTGCCTCAATAGCCCTCTGCATCGGAGCCGCACCTCTCCAACGAGGAAGCAAAGAACCATGAACATTCAAACATCCCTTTGGGAAAGCCTCAATAACTTTTTTCGGCAATATCAAACCATAAGCAGCCACAATTGAAATATCGGCATTAAGTTTTGCAAACTTTTCCTGTTCTTCCTCACTCTTTAAAGACTTTGGAGTTCTTACTTCAATTCCGTTTGCTTCTGCCCACAAATGAATAGGAGTTTTTTGAATATCTTTACCTCTGCCGGCCTCTTTAGGTTCTTTAGTATATACACAAACAATCTCGTGTTTTTCAGCCAAAGCCTTCAAAGTAGGCAAAGCAAATTCCGGTGTCCCCATAAAAACAATTTTCATCAATAAAAAATCCCTATATTTTAAGCCTTAAAATCAAGTCCCCAAACAGAATATCTGCCGGCATCTTCTTGCCAATTTTCACGCACTTTAACAAACAAAAACAAATGCACTCTGTCTTCCAAAAGCTCCTCGATTTCTCGTCTGGCTGTTTGTCCGATGCGTTTAATCATTGAGCCTCCTTTACCCAAAACAATAATCTTTTGATTATCTCTTTCGACATAAATAGTAATTTCTGCCCGAACTGAACCGTCTTCACGTCTTTCCCAAAGCTCCGGCTCAACGGTTAATGAGTAAGGCAATTCCTGATGCAAAAACAAAAACAGCTTTTCGCGAACAATTTCGGCCGCCAACAATTTTAACGGCATATCAGAAATCTGCTCTTCAGGATAATACCATGGACTTTCCGGCAAATTATCTGCCAAATATTTATAAAAATCTTCAATATTTTTACCGGTTTCTGCCGATATAAAAAATGTTTCCTTAAAATCAAACTCATCATTAAGCGCTTTGCTTAAACCGAGTAACATATCTTTATGAACCAAATCAACCTTATTTATTGCCAAAATTGCCGATTTATTTTTCTTTTTCAACTTTGCAATAATACTTCTTGTTTCATCATCAAAACCTCTTTTAGCATCAACCACCAAAACCGTAATATCGGCATCATTAGCACCGTCCCAAGCCGATGTAACCATAGCCCTGTCCAAACGACGTTTCGGCTTAAAAATACCCGGCGTATCGACAAATATGATTTGTGTATTATCTTTAATTCCGATTCCTCTGACAATAGTGCGGGTTGTTTGTACTTTAGGCGAAACAATCGAAACTTTCGAACCTGCAAAATGATTGGTTATTGTCGATTTTCCGGCATTAGGCGCACCGATTAAAGCAACGAATCCGCATCTGGTAGAAATTTTTTCACTCAATTTATTTTCTCCAACATAGCTTTTGCGGCGGCCATTTCGGCAGACTTTTTATTTTTACCTTTAGCCGAAACAGTTTTTCCTATTCCTAAACTAACCTCAACTTCAAATATAGGTTCATGCTCATTACCTTCGCGTCCGATAACTTTATATAAAGGAGTACCAAAACCTTTAACATGGGCAACTTCTTGCAATTTTGATTTTGCATCTTTAGGAGGCTCAACATTTTTATCGATAAGCTCACGCCAATGATTATTCACAAATTTTATTGCCTCATCACTTCCGCCGTCAATATAAATTGCCCCGATAACTGCTTCACAAACATCGCACAACACATTAACATTACTGCGTAATTCTTCACTTGAAACAATCATAAACTCATCAAGTTTCAACGTCAAAGCAACTTCTGCAACAGTTTCTTTTCGAACCAAGCGCACAAATCTTTGCGATAAATTACCTTCAGGTTCTTTAGGAAAAATATTAAAAAGAAGATGAGCCACAGCCTCACCTAAAACTCTATCTCCCAAAAATTCCAAACGTTCATAATTTTCCGAAACATCAGGACAAACACTTCCATGCGTCAGTGCTTTTTTCAACAAAGAATCATCTTTAAAATGATATTTTAAAATTAACTGTAATTGTTCCATCAACTTAATAAACCTTAGTCAATTTTATTAAACAATCTTGACCATCTGATTTTTTTAGGCCATGTCCAAGGCAAATACCAAGCATCTTTATCATTATGAGAAAAGAATAAAAATCTGGCTTTTCCCACCAAATTTTCAAACGGCACAAATCCGACATTGACACGACTGTCATCAGATCTGTCTCGATTATCCCCCATCATAAAATAGTGTCCGTCGGGAACTTTTACTTCTTCAAAATCATCATTTATTTCATAATCGGAAATTTCCAAAATAAAATGCTCTTTGCCTTCGGGCAGAACTTCAACATATTGATTATATCTTTCAGCATTTCCCAAACGATTTCTGATAACAAATTCCTGTCCGTTTTTACGTTCTATCTGTTTTCCGTTGATATATAAACGCCCCTTTTTGAGCATTATTTTATCACCGGGTAAACCGATAACTCTTTTAATAAAATCCGTAGCATTATCTTGAGGATTTTTAAAAACTATTACATCTCCGCGTTGAGGTTTATCATCCAAAATACGCCCCTCAAACAATGGCAAACTGAAAGGAAAAGAATGTTTTGAATAACCATATGTATATTTTGATACAAACAAATAATCCCCCACATAAAGTGTCGGATACATTGAACCTGACGGTATTTTAAACGGTTCAAACCAAAAACTGCGAATAACAACAGCTATCAATACCGCATATATAATAGTTTTTATAGTATCTGCTAAAGACTCTTCTCTTTCCATAACCTTAAAACAACCTCTGAAACTTTTCCTGATTTTTGCTCATAATACAATGTTTTTTCAAATAAACAACTAAATTTTTTCAATAATAACAACTGCTTGAGCAAAAGGTTTGTCATCACTCAAACTAACCAATATATTTACCTCTTCATTTTGACTTTTTTTATCTAAAATTTCTTTAGCTTTACCGAAAAATTTAATCTCCGGTTTGCCCAAATTATCATGAAAAAGCTCAATATCCAAAAAAGATATACCTTGAACAAATCCGGTTCCCAAAGCTTTTACGGCAGCTTCTTTAACCGCCCAAATTTTAGCCAGTTTCAAAGTAATATCACGACAAGATTGCAAATATTTTTTTTCTTCTTTTGTGCAAATTCTATCAATAAAAGCTATTTCATTTTTTTCCAAAACTTTAGCAATTCTTTCAATACTTACAATATCTGTTCCCAATCCGATAATCATTTTATATTAAGCCTCTCTTTTCATAATTTTTTTTCTTCGTTTTTCCAAAATATTTCTGACAAAAATATACGAAAGCCACCAAGACAACAAGACATACGGAATACATCCGACAATCATCGGGTATAAAATCGGCCAAATATCAGATGCAAAAAGTCTAAAATCAAGATTTACCAAAGCATCAAAAGCTTTTGCAAACATTGTTGCAAAATTAACATTTGCAATACCGTCCGAACTCATCCCCAAAAAAACTCTTCCTGTATATAAAACCGACAACCATATAAACGGAAAAGTCCACGGATTACCAAAAGCAGTTCCCAAAGCTGCTGCCACAATATTTCCACCCAATATCCAAGCCGATGACATCGCCAAAACAAAATGAGCTCCGACAAACGGCGTAAACGACACGGCAACTCCGCAAGCAATTCCTATTGCAACTGACGAAGGCGTCCCTTTAAGCCTTTTTATTTTAGCCAACCAATATCTTTTTTGTCTGTTCCAAAAACCGGACATAACACTAATCTCCTCATATTTTTTCAATAAAAAGATATTGTTATTATTTCATTTTACAATAATACTTACAAAATCATTGATTTGCCCTTGCGGCATAAGACACAACTTTTGAAGACTTTAATGAATTAATAATATCTGTTAAATGCTTCAAATCTCTAACTTCAATATCAATAATTAACTCAAAATAACTCAAAGTTCGATTTGTAATATTGAGGTTAGCTATATTTCCGTCATAACGAGCGACCAAATTAGACAACTCACCCAACGCCCCCGGTTCATTTGATAATATCAACTTAACACGTCCCAAATGAACTCCTTCAACAGCTCCGTCACCCCAAGATATATCGAGCCATCTTTCCGGTTCCGATGAATACTTTTCCAAAGCCTTACAATCAATCGAGTGAACAGCCACACCTTTTCCTGTGGTTACAATACCGACAATTCTATCTCCGGGCAACGGATGACAACAACCGGCAAAATGAACTGCCATTCCCGGAATAAGTCCCTTAATTTGCAAAGGTTCTGATTTTGACTTTTTCCTTACATTTTTACTAAATCCCTTAACCGACAAAGATTTAACGACTTTACCCAATTTTGATTGCTTATAGTTCGGATAAACTGCACGCATTACATCCCATGCCGTAACCAAACCCTCACCGACTTTAGCATAAATATCTTCAACTGATCCGGCCTCAAAATTAGGCAAAACGGCGACTAAACCTTTTTCATTAAAATCCAAACCCTCACCTTTAAATGTACGCTCCAACATTTGTTCACCTAAAACAATAAATTGCTCTCGTTTACTGGAGCGAACATATCGTCTTATTGCTGCTTTAGCTTTTCCGGTAACCACAAATCTATCCCATTCCGGTGACGGATGTTGAGCTTTTGATGTTAAAATTTCAATCTGATCGCCATTTTGCAAAATAGTTCTGAGCGGTTTAATTTCTCCGTTAATTTTAACTCCGACACACGTATTACCGACCTTTGAATGCACGGCATAAGCAAAATCAACAGGCGTTGAATTCACGGGCAAACCGATTAAATCCCCTTTTGGAGTAAAACAAAATACCTGATCATTATACATTTCCAATTTGGTATTTTCCAAAAATTCTTCCGGATTTGATGCTTCTTCCAATATTTCCAAAAGCTCTTGAATCCATCTGAAATTTTTACCGACAACTTTTTCGCCTTGCTTATAAGCCCAATGAGCAGCCACACCTTTTTCATTAACCTCGTGCATTTCTTGGGTTCTTATCTGAATCTCAATACGGGTATTTTCCGGTCCGATAACTCCGGTATGCAAAGATTTATAACCGTTCGGTTTGGGAGTAGAGATATAATCCTTAAAACGTCTTGGAACCATATGATACTTACTATGAACAATTCCCAAAGCCTGATAACACGAAGCCACGTCATCAACAATAATTCTGAAAGCCATAATATCCGAAAGCTGTTCAAATGAAGCATTCTTCTTCTGCATTTTACGCCAAATCGAATACGGTGTTTTTTCCCTTCCGGAAACATTAGCTCGTACTCCGCCTTCAACCATATCTTTTTCAAGTTGTTTAATAATAGCCGGAACAATATTACTGCCCTGCTCGCGTAAAAAATTTAATCGAGACGTAATAGACTCATGAGCTTCTTTATGAAGTTCACGAAAAGCAATTTCTTCCAACTCCGACTTAATCTCCTGCATACCGATTCTTTCGGCCAAAGGGGCATAAATATCCAAAGTCTCTCGAGCAATTCTCATTCTTTTTTCTTCGGCGCAAAAATGTAATGTTCTCATATTATGCAAACGATCCGCCAATTTTATCAAAAGAACTCGAATATCTTCCGACATTGCCAACAATAATTTTCTGAAATTTTCGGCTTGTTTAGTATTTTTTGACTTTATCTCAATCATCGCCAATTTAGTCAAACCGTCTACAATTTGAGCAACTTGCGAACCGAATAATTCTTTAATTTCTTCGACTGTTGCATCCGTATCTTCAACGGTATCATGTAATAAACCGGCAATAATTGATGTAGAATCAAGCTTAAACTTTGTCAAAATACCGGCCACTTCAATCGGATGAGAATAATACGGATCTCCCGAAGTTCTGAGCTGTGCGCCATGTTTTTTCATTGCATACACATATGCTCTGTTCAACGCATCCTCATCTGCATCGGTATCATAAGATTTTACTAAATCAACTAATTCATATTGTCTTAACATTTTTACACTTTTCTCATAAAAAAAGTTCCAGCTCTTATAAACTTACACCCATATAAGTTAAATAAGTTTAAATAGCTGAAACTTTTAATGCAAGAAAAAATTAAAAAACTTTTACTTATTCTTCAAAATCTTCAACGCCGTCAAAACCTTCATCACCGAAAAATTCTTCATCACTCATTTCGACATCGGCATCTAACTCACCTTCGGCATCCAAATCCATAACATCTTCATCATCAACGCCGTGAATTTGCATAGTGTCCTCAATTTCCATTTGCGGCAAAAGGCCCGAAAATTGTTCATCCAAATCTGCCAATTCTCTTTCAGCGGCCATAATTTCGAGTTCTTCTTCTTCAGGTTCTTCAACCTCGACATACTTTTGCAATCCCATAACCAAAGAACGTTGCAATTCTTCAATACTTACGGTTTCTTCAGCGATTTCACGCAAAGCAACAACCGAATTTTTATCATTATCTCTATCAACGGTTAACGGAGAACCTGATGATATATCTTTTGCACGTTGAGCTGCAACCATCAACAACTCATAACGATTCGGAATCTTATCAATACAATCTTCAACAGTTACACGAGCCATTTTTTAATCCTCTACAATAAAAACATTACAAAAAAACAAATACACGATTCGTTGTTATCGTCTATACCTCATTTCAATTTCAAAAAGCAAGAAAAAAATAATTTTTTTATTAAAATTCAATAAGATATCTAATATCTATTTATTTTATAACCAAAGAATTTTTGACCATGTTTTTGCAATTTTTCAACAAATTCACTTCGATTCTTTCGATATTCCAAAACATCACTCATCGGAGCTTTATGAGCTTGGATTATTCCTTGCATAATTGCAAACCTTGAATTTTGAGTAAAATCACTCAAACTCTTAACCCCATCATCAAATACTCCTCTTTGAAATTCTCTGATAATTTGAACAATACCGCTTCTGACATTTGCCACACGATGAGCTTTTATGGTTTTATCACATGTGTATCCCCATTCATTAATGGTAAAACCTTTTTTACCGACGATTGCCGCCAACTCCTTATCTTTCCCCAAAACCTTTGCTTTTTGAACAAATCTGGCACAAGGATGCACCAAATCGATTAAACCGGAAGGAACAAATCTTCCTATCGGATGTTCTCTGTCATACAAAGTCCATAATATTGTCGCTTTAGAAAACACATCAAGATTTTCTTGTTTTTTTGACCACTCATCAACATCATCTATTGTACTGATAAATGCTTTTATATCAGCAGATGTTAAAAGAGAATCTTTTGTCGGATGAAGTGTTCTTAAATCACTTTTCGTTTTTTTACCATCTTCTTTATATCCCGGCTGAAACTGTTCCGGTTTTACCAATTTTCTTAAAACGGGGCCCAAATTTTTATTATACTTCAACTTCGGAGTATATGGAACGGTTTTCGGATATTCAATTTCTTCATCATCATATTCTCCCCAAGCTTCCGGCATTAACAAAGTATATAAATTTGTAGGAAGAAATTCTATATTTTCGATATCTTTTACGGCTTTGGCAATTCTTGTAGGAAACTTATTTTTTGTTTCTTTAATTCCCGGAAGATTTAACACTTTTTCTGACATATTAGGAATTTCAAACAACTGCGGGCCCAAATATTGATAATATTTTTTAGGAATATGACTCAAAAACTCGATATAAAGATCTTCACTTTCTCCCTTAAGGCGTTTTTCCTGCATTCCGTAAGATGCTATTGTTGCCTTAAACTCTTCATCAAAATCCCCTAATAAATCATAAAAACTGTCATATTTTTTATTATACACTTCATATTTTTTCATAATGGCATAAAGTTCTTCCATTTTCGGCAATTTATCATTTTCCAAATCTATTTCAAAAAACGATGCAAAATCGGAAACAGCGGCATTAACATTACTTGCCGCACTAAAACAAAACATTATCAAAAAAATACTTTTAAATATTTTCAAAGCCAACCTCATACATCTGTTTTATATTAACAATACACACAAAAAGTATAAAAAAGATAAACATAAATAAATTTATTTAAAAATAAGCTAGACTCTGATAAAATATTACCATATTATACTTTTATACAAAATTAATTTTTCAGGAGATATTCAATATGGCTTGGACAGACGAAATGGTCGAAGAGCTCAAAAAACTTTGGGCAGAAGGCGTAACAACGGGAGAAATCGGGCGACGTCTAAATATTTCAAAAAATTCTATTGTCGGTAAAGTACATCGTCTCGGGCTGTCCGGTCGTCCTTCCCCGATTAAGAAAAAATCAGATACGGCGCCTAATGATAAACCGACAAAGCCTGCCAAACAACCTAAAGAAAAAAAACCGACGGTTAAAGAGCCTAAAGTAGAAACAAAAAAAACTCCGGCTAAAGAAGTTTCGACAAAGCCTCAAAAAGAAAAACCGGCAGGACCTCAAAAAGTTATTGTTCCGGAATCGAAGTCATTACCGAATATAGCTTCTGATGAAGAAGACATCAAATTAGCTAAATCACTTAATATCTCAAATCAAAAAACAGGCAAAACCGATAATTTATCTTTAGTTGAACTGGATAATCATACTTGTCGTTGGCCGATAGGTGATCCCAAAGATGAAAATTTCCATTTTTGCGGTAAAAAAATTCGTTTAGGTCAAACATATTGCGAAGAACATGCCGCTATAGCCTATGTAAAACCGACCAAAAAATAAAACATTTTTCTTACCTCAAAAAACGGAAGTAACATCATTGTACTTCCGTTTTTTTATTTCGACACTTCAAATTTCTTAATCAAATCATATATCACTAAAACAACAATTAACAAACAAAGGAATTTGAATATGCAAAAAAAATTACTTCTCACAAGTTCTTTAATCTTACTTTTAAGTTTTTCAGCTAATGCTTCTGATAACTTCACCCCTCTTCCCAATAACAAATCTGCTGCCGGAAGAATATTAAATGCCCGACATCATCACCATTTAACTTTTACCGATTTAGGCAACGAATATTCCGATTTTAAAGACTTTTTACAAAAAAAATACGGATTAAACTATTCATTAACCGCATCTTTTATGCCTCAATACGGAGCCCCGTCAGGAAAATCGACAGCATTCCAAACCATTGTTTATCCGGCAATAACTTGGGAAATGTTTAACAATCATTACGGACAAATGATCTTAAATACCGCATATAATGTCGTACGATACTCCGGAGCCGATGGACAAAAAATTCAAAACAATATAAATGCCGTAACCTCAATAAACGATTATACGACACAATCAAACGAATTTCCCGAACTTTATATAACCTACCAACTTCCAAACAAATATAAATGGCTGACTATCGGTGCCGGTCAATTTCCATTATATAATTTTGACGGAACTTCATATGATTCCAATCAACAACAATATTTCATAAACTATGCCTTATCCCAAAACGCTTCATCATCATATTCGACTGCCGGATTAGGTTCTTATTTTCAAATAACCCCGAATCAAGATTGGAGTTTTGCTTTAGGGTTTCAAGATGCCACCAACATCACGGGGGATAGAATATCATCATCAAATTTAGATGAAAAACATTTCACCACTTTCGGTTATGTTTCCTACACTCCGACAATTACCGGACTTGGTGAAGGACAATATTCATTTTTATATTACAATCAACCATGGGTAGAAGATCAGCCTCAAACCACTAACGGCTGGTCAATAAATGCTTCACAAAATATTGGAGAAAAATGGTCATTATTCGGAAGAATAAACGGAGTATCCGGCGAAATAGAAGAAATAGACAACTCCTACGTTTTAGGAGCTGTAATGAACAATCCGTTCAACCGCAACCCACTTGATCAAATCGGCTTCGCAGCTGCTTTAAATCACATAAATGAAGATGCCGTAGGAGAACCTTTAGAACATAACTGGGAAAAAATACTGGAAGGATATGTAACTTTAGGAATTTCCAAATGGATGACCATAACGCCGGATGTTCAAATATATTTTGATCCGGCTCTATCTCCAAAATCTGACAATGCTTTCGTTTTTTCAGTAAGAGCAACTTTATTTTTCTAAATAAAAAAACTTGTATATAAAATGGTAAATTTCTCAAAGTTTAACTTTACAAAAACAATTATTTAAGACTAATATTAGGCGACTTAACTAATTGGAATAATGTTAAAAATGAAGAAATTTACCGTTTTACTTACAACCTTTTTATTGTTTGCTTGTCAAACAACGGACTCAACAACCATGCCGATTTCCCCCAAAGACACATCAACTAACCTCCCGAAAGCAAATTTACCCATTGTCGGAGGGGTTGAAAATTTATATATTCCACCTTTCGAAATATCTTTTCAGGCTCGTATGGACACCGGCGCCGAAACATCATCTATTGATGCTCAAAATATTCGCCCTTTCGAACGAGATGGTGAAAAATGGGTTTCATTTAATATAACCAACCGCAAAAACGGACAAAAACATCATTTTGAAAAACCGATTGTCAGAAAAACCAACATAGTTCGTACAATTCAAGGTGAAAAACGTTATGTCGTACATTTTGCCATAAAAATGGGAGATGAAATTATTGATACGGAATTTACCTTAAATGATCGTTCAAAGTTCGAATATCAAATCTTAATAGGACGCAATATTATAAGCGGACGCTATTTAATAGATTCATCCATTGAAAACACACTACATTAAGGCATCCAAAAAACATGAAGAACTCTTTTTCCATCAGACTTTTTTTAAGTATTTTACTGTTTATATCGTTTTGTTTTTCGATTTATTCAATATATTATAAAACAAAATATTGGGGGTTTAGCATCTCACCCAAACAAACATCAAATGTTTGGATTGTAGAAACTCATATAAACTTTTTAGCAGACAACACCCCCATAAACGTAACATTAAGAATTCCTTCCAAAAACCGAGGCTTCAAAGTATTAGAAGAAAATATTACAGCCAAAGATTACAAACATAAAAAATATTCTGACCGCATAGTTTTATCTCGCTCGGCCACAACCGGAGAACAAAATCTATACTACAAACTTATGGTTTTTGACAACACTTTAGGCAAAGACAAACTTCGCGCTCCGGCTCCCGAAAATATTGAAAAACCTTTTTGGAATCAACAACAACTGGCACAAGCTAAACAAATTTTAGAGCTTTCTCAAAAAATTGAAGGAAATAACAATATCGAAAAATTAATAAAATTTTTCAACCAAGAACCTATAGATCCAACTTTAAAATCATTTTTACCGGTTCAATACAATCAAAAAACAGCTATCGAATTTATGTGTGATCTTCTGGCTTTAGAAGATATTCCGGCCCGAATTGCCCGAGGCATAAAACTGGAAGAAGGCCAAACCATAAATCCCAACCTTATGCTCGAAGCATATACCAATGGTGCTTGGTGGTTATACAATCCTCAAACCGGCAAACAAGGACTACCTGACAATTTCCTCGTATTTCAACGTGGCGAAAACTCTTTACTCGATGTTTCCGGCGGCACCGATTCATCTATAAAATTTTCAATACAAAAATCCATAACATCATCAATGAATCTGGCAAGCAGACGAGCAAAATTATCCAAGAATGAAGGTCTGTTCAGCTACTCTATTTACAACTTACCGGTTGCTCAACAAAATACATTAAAATGGCTATCCGTATTTCCTATCGGTATTTTAATTGTTGTTTTAATGCGTAACATTGTAGGCATTCAAACTATGGGAACATTTACTCCCATGTTAATTTCAATGTCTTTGGTAAAAACAGGTTTCTTAACCGGATTATTTTGTTTTATTGCAATCATCTTACTCGGTCTCGGCATTCGTTTTCTTATGTCAAAATTCAACTTACTTTTAGTTCCCAGAATTTCTGCCGTAGTAATTTTTGTAATTTTAATTATTCATGCTCTAACCATCATCGGCTACAATTTTGATATAAAAATAGCTCAAGCATCGGTATTTTTCCCGATTATTATTACCGCATGGATTATTGAAAGAGCATCAATCACTTGGGAAGAAGACGGTCCCTTAAATGCCTCAAAAGAACTAATAAACAGTCTTGCAGTCGGCATCATTGTCTATTTTGTAATCGCTAATGATTTTATTCGTCATATTATGTTTGCCTTTAACGAATTAAACATTGTAATTTTAATAATTGTAATGTTACTCGGAACATATACCGGCTATCGTCTGACCGAATTAAAACGTTTTACCCCTTTGGTAAAAAAATAAAGGAACACTAAATGTTCGAATTTTTCAAAAAATTTACCTCTCCAAAAAAATTACGTGAAAAAGGCGTACTTGGTATGAATGCTCGCAATTTTCATATCATTTCAAAATATAACCGGCGCGATTTATACCCTTTGGTTGATGATAAAATACAAACTAAAAACCTTGCCTTAAAAAGCGGAGTACAAACCCCTAATCTTATCGGAATTATTGAACACCAATTTCAAGTTAAAAATATTTTAGACATGGTAAAAAATCATTCCGAATTTGTTGTAAAACCATCGCATGGATCCGGTGGTAAAGGGGTTCTGGTAATAAAAAGCTATACTGATGATTCTTTTACTCTTCCCTCCGGACGCCAAATTACATACAATGAATTATATCAACACATATCAAACATATTAAGCGGATTATATTCTTTAGGCGGACGTTATGATGCTGCTCTTATTGAAGAAGTCGTTCACTTTTCCGACATTTTCAAAAATTACAGTTATCAAGGAGTACCTGACGTAAGAATCATTGTTTACAAAGGTTATCCCATAATGGCAATGACCAGATTATCAACTTCAGAATCAGGCGGAAGAGCTAATCTTCACCAAGGAGCTGTCGGAGTCGGATTAGATATAAAAACAGGCAAAACAAAAAAAGCCGTACAACATAATCTGCCTATAACTCATCACCCTGATACCAAGGCTGATTTACGCAAAATTGAAGTTCCCTTATGGAAAGAACATCTTACTATTGCCGCAAAAGCTTATGAAATGACCGGTTTAGGTTATTTTGGAGCCGACATCGTACTCGATGCACAAAAAGGCCCTATGATGCTGGAACTAAATGCTCGTCCCGGATTAGCCATACAGATAGCTAATGGCAGCGGATTAAAAAAAGCCATCAAAAAAGTTGATAAAACATATCCTTCCAATCTCAATCCCGAAGAAAGAATAAATTTTATTTTAGGCTAAATTTTGCAATTTACAAATTTAATACCTATATAAATAACAGAACAAATTTTTAAGGAGAAATAAACTATGGCTGTAACTAAACAAATTAAAGATGCCGATACAAAAAAAATTGCCAAGACCAAAACCAAAAGTTTACCGGCAGATGAAACTAAACAACTTGGTATAAGCAAAACCAGATCAAAAAAAATTAAACATTCATACAAAGTAAAAGATGCCGAAAACTCTTTATTATTAAAACTAAAAGATGGTGATGTGGTCATTGAGATGTATCCGGAAGTTGCGCCTAACCATGTTGCTCGCATCAAAGAATTAGTTCGTTCTGAATTTTATAACGGTTTAAAATTTCATCGTGTAATCGACGGTTTTATGGCTCAAACAGGTTGCCCTTACGGAACAGGCACAGGGGGATCAGGAAAAAAACTGAAAGCCGAATTTAATCGAACTCCTCACAAAAGAGGAACTGTTTCAATGGCTCGTTCAATGTTTCCGGATTCTGCTGACAGTCAATTTTTTATTTGTTTTAAAGATTGCTCTTGGTTAGACGGTCAATATACGGTTTGGGGAGAAGTAACTTCCGGTATGGAATATGTTGACATGATAAAAAAAGGTCAAGGAGCCAATGGCGAAGTCAAAGACCCCGATGAAATTATCTCAATGAAAGTAATTGCCGACATATAATACATAAAAAAAAGCTCATATTTTCTAAAATATGAGCTTTTTTCTCGCTAAATTTATATTAATATTTTTTATTCTCCGGTCATCATATCCCATAACTCTTTCCTATAAATCCATAAATTAAACACTCCCATTACTACAGATATCATACCAAACAAATATAAAAAATAATACCAATTAAGTTCTTCAACATTCATCATCACATCTTGGTTTCCGCCTTTAATAAATCCTATTGCTACTGAAGTTGCAATAAACGATAAAATAAAAGCAATCATCCAAATTTTTTTTCGTAAAACATCATCTAACATTACAACCGTAATTATATAAAACAGCAAAAAAGCAAAAAACATATATAATTCCATCAACAACCTCCTAAATAACAGTTATTGATTTATATATACGCAATATCTTACAAAACAAGTTAAACTCAAAAAGAAAATTTTTAATCTTCAATAACAAACATCGGCAATTCTTTTTCGACATTAATAATCGGCCATTTTCCTTCAGCCAACTGCTCTAAAGTATGATTTTTATTACCGAATCTCATATTATAAAGCCAATAATTTGCCATAACTCTTTCAATATAAATACGAGTTTCAGCTGACGGAATAACCTCAATAAACAACAGCGGATCATCATAAAATCTGGCATTATTTTTCCATTTTAACAAATTTCCCGGTCCTCCGTTATAGGCTGTTAGCATATAAAACAAATTTCCTTCTATAAAAGGTTTTGACAACAAATACGAAACATACTTTTGCCCCAAGCTCAAATTATAATCCAAATCAAGCAATTTATTTTTTTGTTTTTTAATCGTTTTATCACCACTGATATGATAAGCCGTACCAGGCATAAGTTGCATAATACCTCGAGCTCCGGCCTTACTTGTCGCATTATCCTTAAAAGCAGATTCTTGTCTTATCAATGCTAAAATCAAAGCCTTATCAATTTTCCAATCCTGATTTACAGACCATTTAGGCAACGGATAAATTTCTTTTTCATAATTACCTTTTAATTTTTCAATATTTTTTTTACGACTGATATTAATTACCAACGAATGAAGTTCATACTGATTAGCCAACAAAATAACAGCCTCTTTTTGATTATCGCTTAATCCGTCAAATACAGCATAAAGCTCTTTTTCTGCCCAATCTTTTTTCCCTATTTTCAATAACAACAAGGCTCTTACAATTTCTTTTGAAGCAAGGATCTCATTAACATAATCCATTTTTTCAAAATCAATAATATATGTATTTTTATCAAATCCGTAACTGAATTTTTCCCCCAACTGATAATTAGCCAAAATACCATAAAAAGTATATTTATGAACAGCTGCTAATTTCAACATTTCTTGCGCTTTAAGATGATTACCCAATTTTTCATATGCTCTGGCAGACCAATAAGATGCAGCCGATTTCAACCATATATCAGAGTTTTGCGAACTTCCCAATCTTGCAAAATAACTTGCGGCAGATTTATAATTTTTCTTTCGCCACGAAGCAAGCCCTGCAACCCATGTTGCCATTCCGGAATTATGTCTTTTAGACGCCAATTTTCCCCATTCCAAAGCCTTTGTATCATAATTATCCACCAAATACTTAATTGATAATTTTGCCGCTAAATTATCCCAATAAACTCTTGGAGCTAACTCCTTAAATTTTTTATTTTCTAATATATTTCTTGCCGCTAAAGTTTTACCGCGTCTTAAATGAGTTCGAAAACTTTTTGCCTGTCTTACTAAAAATTTTCTGTCTTTAGAAGATAATCTTTCCAAATATTTTAATGATAACTTATCTCCGATTTCTTCTGTTTCACCATCAGAATAATAAACAGGTTCTTTAATTTCTTTAGCACCTTTTTTTATTGCCAATTTATAAATACGTGTAGCTTGAGGATAATCACGATATTTATCTAACCATTCTTCTAATTCTTCTTTTGTCGATTTATACACCGGATGTAAATATTTTTCAGCCAAAACATATCCGAGCAAACAATAATTATCTAACTTTTCAATTAAATTATCGGCAGTCTTAAAATCACCGTTAGTAACAGCTTTAAATATATTTTTATATTTCTTCAAATCACCATCACTAACATCAATATTATCCATCACCTGTTCATATATTTCAGGTGTAATAACCTTAACATCCGCACGAACAAGTCGTATCGTAAATAAATTAAACGAAAGAAAACAAAATAAAAAAAATTGAATTTTTTTCATAAAACTATTTTGACAACCAAACCAGCTTATTTGCACATTCCGAAGCCGTCATACCTTTAACACGGCATCTGTTAACTATAATATTAGGAGCTATATCCATATTATAACAACCATTTCCGATAAGAGCATAATTATAATATGTTTGAGTATTAGGGTTCACATTACTGAAAGACAAGGTAGTAGTCATATCCGGCCAAACTAATTTTATATCAAGCTGATTAATTTTACGATCAAGATTTGATAAAATATTAAATCTGACATCACAAGAAGCAGTGCTTGAAATATAATTTGTTATCTTAAAATCATCATAAAACAAAAATATTTTATCAACTTTTTTTAAACGTCCTTTTTCATCAACTTCGACGAAAGCCTGTCCTCCTCGTTCAGAACCGTCAAACGTAGGAGCTCTGTTCAATTTATACAATTCGCCTTCCGGAATAAAAACGTCTTCTTCAACTGTTTCTTCAAATTCATCCTCAACCACACTCTCGGCAGAATCCTGACCGACAACAGCATCAGACAATGCACGAGCGATATCATTATTTGAAGATGCATTTTTACGTGTTAACTGTTCCAAAGTTAATCCGGTATCTTCAACTTCTTTTTTTTCTTCAGGATTTAACAATTTTTCTTTTTTTGTTACAGGTGTTTTAGTTCTGTCAATATCCCCTACGGACAACATTTGTGCATAAGAATTAAATGCCGTAAAAACAAAAGTAAAAAAAACTAAAATCCTGAACATTCTATCCTCACTCAACACAACTGATTGTTTTTATTATCAATATTTACTTATCTTCAGTTTCTTTTGCTATCTGAACATAACCCGTAATAAGATCTAAAGCTTTTTCTACTTCATTATACAAATTTTCAACATCTTCTTGCAATTTAGAAACTTGCTCATCTTCTCTAAGTATCTGATCATCCCAAGATATTTCCTTAAATTCAGTATAATATTCACCTTGTTTCGGACTTACATATTGGAAAGAATTAGCACAATTTTCTTTTGAAGAGGCCCCTCCCAAAGATCCGCAATTTAATGTTTTAATATCCATATCATTCAACAATAAGAAACAACGATCCGTATCAACTTTTGTTTTTAATGTAATTTGCTGATTCATTTTAATGGGCGGAAGTTTCAAATCCACAGAAACCGTTTTAGATGTAAAACTTGATGTAGAATAACGAGGAGTAGGTTTCTTGGAATTATTTCTTTTAGCCTCACGTTCTTCACGATTTTCAATAGCTATAGTTTCATCGATAACATCATCTTTCCAAATCAAAGATATAGCTAAATTATTAACGGTAGCATCAGTTCTGTTAAAAAATGTTGCGCCCAAATTACAATATATAACTTCGCCATCAACATTTTTTTCCGGCACCACATCGTGAATCTTAAATATAATTCCCCCGCTTGATTCATTACCATTAAGCGGTGCAGCATCTGCATTTGTTAGACCAAAACTCAAACCTAAAGCCAATACCGGCACTACATATTTAAGATCTATTTTCATATTTTTTTTCCTCATTTAAAATGATGCAATCAATAAGCTACCATACATAATAAAATATTAAAAAAAAAATACCATAAAATATTAAAATATTAACAAGTAATATTACTATTTTCTTCAATTTTCTTTTTCAACCGCAAAAAATCGCTCCATGCTTTTGCCTTTTGTTTAGGATTCTTCAAAAAATATTCAGGATGATATCCGGCCATCAAGCTGATATTTTTTCCGTTTTCAATTTTATAATCCATCCATTTGCCACGAAGTTTTGATATACTGTCGGTATTACCCGACAATACATTAACGACATCTCCGCCTAATGCAAAAATAATATCCGGATTTATAATTTCTATTTGTTTTTTCAAAAACGGCAAACAAACCACTACTTCATTATCGGAAGGTGCCCTGTTTCCCGGCGGGCGCCAAGGCAATATATTACATATATAACAACTGTCTTTATTCAAACCTATTGCTGCCAGCATATTAGAAAACAACTGTCCGCATCTTCCGACGGAAACCTTTCCTAATCTATCCTCATCAGCCTCCGGTACCTTGCTGATAAACATTATTTTGGCAGAATAATTTCCCTCACCGATAACTGTATTATTCGCTATACTTTTCAACGAACAACCTTCAAAATTTTTAATCACATTTTTAAGCTCATCAATAGTTGAAACTTTCTCACATAGTTCATAAGCATTATTTAAAGCACTTTTAGTATCAAATGCCAAATATGAATGATTCTGCCGATCATTTGATGTATCATCACTTTTTATATTATTTAAAACTTTTTGATTATTTAATTGAAAAAAAACATCATCACCGCAAGTCTCATCAACTCCGGCACGAACATAAAACTCTAATATTTCTTTTACATTGATGTTATCTTCATTCATAATACTAAATTAAAATAAATAAATATTTTACGCAAGAATAAACATTTATTTGCACAAATTTAATCATATATTTATAAAAGTGTTGTATGAATATAAATAAAATGTATCATAATTGAATATACTATTTTGGAATAAATTCATGAATAAACTGACTTTTGCTTCTATTTTAATGCTGTCAACCGCTGTATTTATATCTTGTTCTCCGACTATAAATCAGCAAACATCCTTTTATAAAGAAAAATCTCAATTCACTATGCCCACAACCTCATACGGAGCCTATTTGGCCGGACGAGTTGCGCATATTCGCAAAGATTTTGATAACGCATCTCTTTATTATCAAATTGCCTACGACAAAGACAAAGATAATCCGGAACTTATAAACAAACTATATCTTTTGCTCACCTCAAGCGGAAAAATAGACGAAGCCGTAACATATGCCCAAAAATCCATTGAAAAAGGTACAAAAAATAACTTTGCTTACATGGTTGTTGCCACGGCTCAAATGAAAAACAACCAATTCAAAGAATCCTTAAAAACATCTCAAAAATTTACTGACCAATTATATAAAACACTGATACTTCCCATAATGTCAGCATGGAACTATGCCGGAATAAATGATTATAAAAACGCTCTTACACAATTAAATAAAATAAAAAATAAAGAAGGCTTATCTTCCATATACGATATACAACTCGCTCTTTTATCAGACTATATGGGGAAAAATCGGGAAGCGGAAGAAGCTTATAAAAAAATACTCACTAATAAAGACGCTGAAGTTTCCGTAAGATTAATGGAAATAATCACTAATTTCAAAATCAGGACCGGTCAAATCGAATCTGCCGAAAATATTTTAAAATCAACAGCTACTCATCCGTCTTTAAATATAATAATAAGCAATTTACAACAAAAATTAAAAGACCGACAAGATATCAAACCGATATTAGAAACCCCGGCAATAGGTTTTGCCGAAGCTTTACTGTCTATTGCCTCATCATTTCATTATGACGAAACTATTGATGTTGCCCACGTATATACGGCCTTATCATTATACTTAAGTCCTGATTACAGCACCGCCAAAATATTAATGGCCGATATTTATGAAAACCGCCAAATATACAATGAAGCCAACAAACTTTACGACAGCATAAGTAAAAGCGATATAACCTACTATCCGGCACAACTCAAAAAATCACGTAATTATATAAAACAAAAAGATTATAAAAGCGCCGAAAAATTACTGAAAAAATTAAGTTCAGAATATAATGACCCTCAAATATACATGGATTTGGGAGATATTTTACGCATAAGCAAAAGATATAGTGAAGCCGTCAAAAACTACGACAAAGCAATTTCTCAAACATCCGACAAAAATACTCTATGGGTATTACATTATGCTAAAGGAGCTGCTTTAGAACAAGCCGGTCTTTGGAAAGAAGCCGAAAAAAGCATGCTCAAAGCATATGAAATAAAAAAACATTATTTAATCTTAAACTATTTAGGTTACTCATGGATTAAACAAAATCATAATATTGATAAAGCATTTTCAATGATTGTCGAAGCTTATAATCAAGCCCCGTTTGATCCGGCCATAAATGACTCATTAGGTTTTGCCTTATATAATTTAGGATATTACACTATGGCTTTACCCTATTTGGAACGAGCTGCCGAAATGTTCCCTTCATCAGCCGTAATAACTTCACATTTAGGAGATGCTTATTGGTTTGCTCATCGCAAAAATGAAGCTGTTTTTCAATGGAATCATGCTCTAAAACTAAAAGATGAAAATAACGAATTAAATATTGAAGAAATTAAAGAAAAAATTGAAAACGGTCTTAAAAAAGAACCGTCACTGACATACAACAAAGAAAACATTGAAAAAACAATAAAAAAAATAAAGAAATTAAAACCGTTTCGCAGTTTATAAAAAAAAGAGCTGATATTTTATCAGCTCTTTTTTTTTATAACTATACAGCTTTCTTTTTAGAATGAACATACTTCGGAGCCTTATTACCGCTGATTACCTTATCATCAATAACAATCTCCGATACATTTGTCTGATCAGGCACTTCATACATCAAATCAAGCAATACTTCTTCCATAATTGCACGCAAACCTCTGGCTCCGGTCTTACGTTCAATAGCTTTTTTGGCAACAGCCCGCAATGCTTCTTTAGTAAATGTAAGCTTTACATTTTCCATATCAAACATTGTGCTGTATTGTTTCACCAAAGCATTTTTAGGTTCGGTCAAAACTTTAACCAATGCATCTTCATCTAAATCATCCAAAGTTGCAATAATCGGCAAACGACCGATAAACTCCGGAATCATACCATATTTCAACAGATCTTCCGGTTGAACATCTTTAATAATTTCTCCGATACCTCTATCCTCTTTTGTTGCCACCTTGGCACCAAAGCCGATAGAAGTATCTTTTCCTCTTTTACCGACAATTTTTTCCAAACCGGCAAAAGCTCCCCCGCAAATAAACAATATATTTGTTGTATCAACATGCAAAAATTCTTGTTGAGGATGTTTTCTGCCACCTTGAGGAGGAACATTAGCCACTGTACCTTCAATAATCTTTAACAAAGCTTGTTGCACACCCTCACCCGAAACATCTCTGGTAATTGAAGCACTGTCAGATTTACGGGTAATTTTATCTATCTCATCAATATAAACAATTCCTTGTTGAGCTTTTTCAATATCATAATTGGCATTTTGCACCAATTTCAAAATAATATTTTCCACATCTTCTCCGACATATCCGGCTTCAGTCAAAGTTGTAGCATCGGCAATCGCAAAAGGAACATTTAAAATTTTAGCCAAAGTTTGAGCCAACAAAGTTTTACCGCAACCTGTCGAACCGATTAAAATAACATTAGATTTAGCAATATCTACATCATTATTTTTCTTTTTTGAGCTAAGGCGTTTATAATGATTATAAACAGCCACGGCCAAAACTTTTTTAGCATTATCCTGTCCGATTACATATTGATCCAAAAATTCTTTAATTTTTGAAGGAGACGGTAAAGCTTCAAAATCAACTTTTCCTTCGGCTTTTTCCATTTCTTTAATTTCATCGGAAACAATACTGATACAAACCTCTATACACTCATCACAAATATATACGCCTCGTCCTGCAACCAATTTTTTTACTTCATCTTGACTTTTTCCGCAAAATGAACAATGTAATTTTTCTTTTGAATCTGCCATTTTTAAAATCCTTACTTACTTAATTCTTCACGAGATGTAACTATATGATCAATAAGGCCGAATTTTTTAGCCTCTTGAGGGGTCATGAAATTATCACGTTCCATAGCTCCTTCAATAACATCAAGCTTTTTACCTGTATGATGGGCATAAATTTGATTCAAACGTTTTTTCATATCCAAAATTTCTTTAGCATGAATTTCAATATCTGTTGCCTGACCTCTGAAACCGCCTGATGGTTGGTGGATCATAATTCTGGCATTCGGAAGTGCAAAACGTTTTCCTTTAGCGCCGCCGGCCAATAACAATGACCCCATAGAACATGCCTGCCCGATACAAAGAGTATTAACATCACAAGAAATATATTGCATTGTATCATACATTGCCATACCCGATGTAACAACACCTCCGGGTGAATTTATATAAAGGAAAATATCTTTTTTCGGATCTTCGGCTTCCAAAAACAACAGTTGAGCACAAACCAAAGCAGACACCTCGTCATTAACCTCCCCGGTTAAAAATATAATTCTTTCTTTCAATA
The DNA here is from genome assembly GCA_045633825.1 of Alphaproteobacteria bacterium. Lineage (GTDB taxonomy): Bacteria > Pseudomonadota > Alphaproteobacteria > RF32 > CAG-239 > CAZU01. The sequence goes on from JAZQZB010000063.1 coordinate 29,522, forward strand.
ATCTTGAAAAAATATCGAAAGAACGTTCACCTCTTGATGTTTGTTCAATTACCATAGGAACCAAACTGTCTCTGATTTCACTCATCATATTTATTTCCCTTCTAAAAAAAATAAAGCTGCTAATCTTATTTTCACATATCATAATATAATCAACAAATTATTAAGAAAATAGCATTTTTTCAAAAAAAATCCCTCAATCTTAAAAAAATGAGGGATTTTGATATCAATCAAATAAAACAAACCTATTTTTTAGAAGACTTTGCCTTTGATTTCTTTTCATCCTCAAATTTATATAAATCTTCAACCGAAACTTTCTTTTCATTAAGCTTAACCGTTGAAAGAACATGGTCAATGATTTTTTCTTCAAAAATCGGAGCTTTCAAAGCTTCAACAGCTTGTTTATTTTTCAAGTAATAATCCAAAACCATTTGTTCTTGTCCGGGATATTTTTTAGCCTCATTCATAATTGCAGCATTAATATCTTCCGGTTTAATTGTAATTTTAGCTTCTTGTCCGACTTCAGAAAGCAACAAACCAAGCTTAACTCTTCTGATTGCAATGTCTTTATATTCCTTAAACAAATCAGCTTCTTTTTTATTTTTTTCTTCTTCATCAAGTTGATTATATTTTTTAGCTTGTTCATATTGTTCAACAATAGCCTTATATTCGGCATCCACCAAAGAATTCGGCACATCAAACTTATATTCTTTATCCAAAGCATCCAACAAATGACGTTTCAATTTCATACGAGATGCATTTTCATAATCAGCCTTAATTTTTGAAGATAAAGTTTCTTTCAACTTATCCAAATTTTCAGCGCCCAAAGATTTTGCCAATTCATCATTAATTTCAACAGCTTTAGGTTCACGAACTTCTTTAACTGTTACAACAAAAACAGAATCTTTTCCGGCCAAATCTTTAGCATGATAATTTTCAGGGAATTTAACTTTAACATCAACTTTATCACCTGCTTTAGCACCGATTAATTGATCTTCAAATCCCGGAATAAAAGAACCGGAGCCCAATTCCAAAGGATAATTATCACCTTTTCCGCCATTAAATTCGACACCATCGACCGAGCCGACAAAATCAATCATAACGGTATCACCTTTTTGAGCTTTTTTACCGTCAACCACTGTAGTTTCTTTTCTGGCATTAGCTAAATAAGATACTGCCTTATCAACTTCTTCCGCAGGAACTTCGGCAACAAATTTATCTAACGAAATTTTAGAAAAATCACCGAGTTTAATTTCCGGTAAAACTTCCACATCCATATCAAACTCAACATCTTTACCTTCACCGAAAGCAACAATTTTAATAGCAGGTTGAGTTGCCGGACGCAATTTATTTTCGATCATAACTTTATTGGAACCGTTACGAATAGCTTCATCCAAAGCTTCGCTCATAGCTTCGCCCTGATATTTTTTCTTAATCATAGACATCGGAGCTTTACCTGCTCTAAAGCCTTGTATTTTAACTTGTTTAGCAAGTTTTGCCAATTTAGCATCAACTTCTTTTTCAAATTCTTTATTTTCAATAACAACCTTATATGACTTGTTTAAGCCTTCTGATTTCAATTCGGTAATTTTCATTTGATTCACTTTCTTAAATATCTTTTATTCAACCATCTTCGGCTAAAAGATGGTGCGGGTGAAGGGACTTGAACCCCCACTCCTCACGGAACCAGATCCTAAGTCTGGCGCGTCTACCAGTTCCGCCACACCCGCTTTTTAGTTTACAAAAAAGCCTTTTAATAGGGCAAATACTAACGTATAAAATTTATAAATCAAGTATAAATTCACAATGCAAACAAAATTATTGTAATATAAATTAATATTTTATATTATGAGGTCAAATGTAAAATTTTATTTTGGAGTTTATGTTTAATGTTTTCTCACAATTTCAATAAAATTCTGTTATCAGCAGTATCTTTCAGTATTCTGACATCCTGTGCCGTCATTGATAAAAAAGATACTCCGAAAGAGTCCAACTGGTTTATACAACTATTTGAAAAAGATGGTCAAAATGATGCGAATCAAGCAACTATTGCTTATTCAAACGGTGAATTTGAAAAAACTTTAACATATACCACCGACGCTCTAAAAGCCAATCCTCGCAACCAACAAGCTCTTTTGGTCGGTGCTTTAGCTTCTGAAAAACTCGGCCGCTACAATCGAGCTCGTCAATATTACGAAGATCTCATTGTTATAAATGGCAATGACACCTCAATTTTAGGGTCATCAAACGGTCTTCCTCAAAAAATCAGTGAAATTGCCAAAAATAATTTAAGAGCCATCACTATTGCTCAAAATAAACTGACTGTTGAAGAACGTGACGGAACAAAGCACTTTGCCATCAGTGAAGAAGCAAGCGAAGAAATAGCCAAAAATACTATTGTCAATGCACTTCGCAAAGAACCGATAAAAGCCAAAGAAACAAAAGAAGAAAATTTAGATGATATTTTCTCTCCTCAAGAAAAAAATATTGTTTCAAGATTTTTAATCTTACGTGAGTTAGCTGAAAAAGATTTTATTACTAAAGACGAATTTTTATCTCGTCGTTCAGCAAATATCGGCGGATTATTACCACTAACACACAAAGCCCCCGGCGTTGGCATCGATGCGCCGACCCCATCTCCGGATTTAATTATAGAAAGGCTTGAAGTTTTAAAAGAAGGTGTAGAAACAAGAACAATTACTCCACGTGAATTTTCTGCCGAAAGAGATATTATCATTGAGGCATTAATGTCCCCCTCACCACGTAACAGAATTAAAAATAAAGCACCATCAAAAAATATTTTAGATGCTGCCGATGATTTACGTCGTTTAGAAATTTTATATGACTTAAATTTAATTACCGAAAGAGAAAAACAAACAGAAAAAAAAGCTATCGAAAAATATTTAGGTATAGACAACTCTCCCAAAAAAGTTGAGCCCGTTGTTGTTCAACCTGCTCCTGAAACTGAATCGGCCCCTGCTTCAACAACAGAACAAGCCTCTGCCCCGACAGCAGAAACAACTCAAACACCTAAAGCAGAAAATCAAACAAAATTAAACAATGAAATATCCGACACACTTTACCCCGATGTCAGCAGTCCGTTTTAAGTTAAATAATCCATAAAAAAAACGCGGTATCTACCCCGTTTTTTTATTGTTTTGCCACTTCATGCATTTTAAATAATTTAATTTTTTCCAAATTCAAACGCTTAACATATTTTAAATACCCCTCATAACTGAACAAAATCACAGCAGAAACGACCAATGGCAATAAATAATACATAACACGATAAGCCAAAAGCGCTCCGAATAACACCGCCTGATTATGTTCTCCGGGAATAATATACAAAAACAACCCCTCAAAAACGCCCAAGCCTCCGGGAACTTGACTAAACACTCCCAAAACTTTAGCAATAATAAACACCCCCATAAACGTTTCAAAAGGTATTTCCACAAAAGGAATAAGCGAAAAATATAAAACAAAAGAATCCATTATAATATCTGCAGCTCCGATAATAATTTGAGCTACAGCCATTCTAAACCTAGGCATTTCAAATTCGATTTCTTTTATTTTCAAAGGTTTCTTATACCAAATACTAAGTGCCAAATACCCGATCAAACCGATTGCCGAAAATAAAGTTGTAACTTCTGTAGTTAATTTTGAAATCGAACCGGCTCCAAAAGCATGATTCGGTGTAATAAAATATCCGACGATAATAAGAAAAAAACAAGCAACCAAATAAGTAAAACCTGAAAAAGTTACCATTCTGACAATTTCAGCCCCTCTGAATCTCCAGCGAGTATACAATCTGTATCTGATAGTACCCCCTGAAACAATGGCATGTCCGGCATTATTACTTACCGAAAAACCTATTACTCCGGCAAATATCCATTTCCAAGCAGCTAATTTTCTACCCACATAACGCAATGCCAAATAATCATATGAAGACAACGCCACATATCCCAATAATGAAGCCCCGCAAGCCAACCACAAATTTTTTGCAGGTATTGAAAATAAAGCATTTTTAATATCATCAAAACTATATTTAGCTAACTGATTATACAACATATATGCAGCCACGGCAAAAAAGAATAAGCCTGACCACGATATAACTTTTTTAACAATTCTTTTTGTTTGAAAAGCCATTTCAAATTCCCGTTTATATATAAAACACTTATGTGTAATATATAATACTAAATTTATTAAAAATATGTAACTATCAAAAAAAAATAAAATAACCGCTCTTATTGTTAATCAAATAAAAAAAATTAAAAAAATCCGAATAAAAACTATTGCTTTTGTTTATTTTATATACTACAAAAAAAAATAAAACCGCAGGTATAATTCAATGGTAGAATGTGAGCTTCCCAAGCTTAATATGCGGGTTCGATTCCCGTTACCTGCTCCA
>JAZQZB010000064.1:0-14799 GCA_045633825.1 Alphaproteobacteria bacterium
TTTGTTGCTACAAAGCGTCAAGCTCAAGAAATCATTAAAGAAAATGCTGAACGTTGCGGTCAATACTATGTTAACCAACGTTGGTTGGGTGGTATGTTGACTAACTGGAAAACAGTTCATAAATCAATTACTCGTTTGGTAAAATTGAACGAAATGTTCGAAAAAGGCGATTTAGCCGGCTATACCAAAAAAGAATTGCAAGGTATGAAAAAAGAGCAAGAAAAACTCCAACTCGAATTGGGTGGTATTATGAATATGGGCGGTCAACCTGACTTGGTATTCGTAATTGATACTTGCAAAGAGTCTTTGGCTATTAAAGAAGCTAAAAAACTCGGCATACCTGTAATCGGTATTTGCGATACTAACGCAGATCCGGAATGTGTTGATTTACCTGTTCCGGGTAACGACGACGCAATTCGTGCAATTCAATTCTATTCAGAAATGATTTCAGCTTCTGTATTAGACGGAATGCAAGCTTTGATCGCTGCTAAAGGCGTTAAAGTAGAAGAAATGGTTGAAGAAAAAGCTGAAGCTCCGAAAGCTGCTAAAAAAAGAACATCTAAAAAAGCAGCTGAAAAGACAGAAGAATAATTCAACTTAAAAATATTATCAAAAAAGGGTGGTGCTTTTTTAACACCACCCGCCAGTTAAAAAATCAGAGGGTTTAGAAAATGACAGAGATTACTGCCGCAAAAGTAAAAGAGCTTAGAGAATCTACCGGTGCCGGTATGCTTGATTGTAAAAAAGCTTTGGTTGAAACCAACGGAAATATGGAAGAAGCCGTAGATTGGTTGCGTAAAAAAGGTTTGGCTTCTGCCGCTAAAAAAGCTAGCCGTATTGCTGCCGAAGGTTTGGTTTCGGTTTATGTTGAAGGTAATAAAGGTGCTGTTGCCGAAGTTAACTCCGAAACAGACTTTGTTGCTAAAAACGATTTGTTTAAAGAATATGTTGCTGATGCAGCAAAAGTTGCTTTGGCTGCTGCCGGTGAAGTTTGTGATATAAAAACATTTAATTGTCCGAAATGTGGCAAAACTTTTGAAGAAAGATTAACCGATTTGATTGCTAAAATCGGTGAAAACATGAATTTGCGCCGTGCCGCTATGTTAGAAGTTAATAATGGTGTTGTAGCGTCTTATTTGCATAACTGCTGTGGCGATAATCTTGGTAAAATCGGTGTGTTGGTTGCTTTGGAATCAACTGCCGATAAAGCAAAATTAGAAGAATTGGGCAAACATATTGCTATGCATATTGCAGCTTCTTCTCCGTTGTTCTTGGATATTGCTTCTGTTGATGCAGCTGCCGTAGAACGTGAAAAAGCAATCTTTACCGAACAAGCAAAAGCTTCCGGTAAACCTGAAAATATCATTGAAAAAATGGTTGAAGGTCGTGTTCGCAAATACTATGACGAGGTTGTTTTGGAAGAACAAGCTTATATTATGGATCCTGATAAAAAAGTTAAGCAAGTTATTGCTGATGCTGCCAAAGAATTGGGTACAGAAATTAAATTGGTTAATTATGTACGCTTCAAATTGGGCGAAGGATTGCAAAAGAAAGAAGAAGATTTTGCCGCTGAAGTTGCTGCTCAATTAGGCAAATAATCTTTTTATATAAAAGGTTAAACCCCGTCTTCGAAAGAAGGCGGGGTTTTTGTGGTTGATTTTATTTCCAATCGGTTTCTTTGCTCTTATATACTTTCCATGCAATATAAGAAATGACAATAATGCCTGTTGCAAAGAATATTGTCAGAAATAAATTGCCTAACATTTGAGTTATGTTTCCGACAAGGCATAGAATATAAATAATTATGCCGATAATCGAAAAAATAAGAGCCTGTTTTCTTGTTATTTTGGGCTCCGTAATACTCTTTTTGTAAGGTGTTCGTTGTTCCATAAATATATGTTTTTATTTGTAAGTAATTTTTGTTTTTATGAATAAATGATATTATAAAACAAAAGCTTATAAAAACAAAATGTTTCAAGATAAAAAATCATTAAAATGAAAAGATTATAATTTACATTTTATCATAACAGGAACATGGTCGGATGGCCGTTCTTTTGAGCGAAAATCTTTTAATATTTCTGCATTTAAGATTCTATCTTCTAATGGTTTTGTTACCCAAATATGATCCAAGCGACGCCCCTTATTATTAGTTTGCCAATTTGGGTTGCGGTAGCTCCACCACGAAAATATTTTTTCCGGTTCTTTATAAAATTTACGCACGGTATCAACAAAATCTAATGAGTTGAATAATCTTGTTAATCTGCCGATTTCAATCGGTGTATGCGAAACAATTTTTAAGAGCTGTTTATGATTCCAAACATCATTTTCACTTGGAGCAACATTAAAATCACCACAAAATAGGATTTTTTTATTTTTTAGCTCTTCTTTTTTGTTTTCTAAATATTCAGATATATCATCCATAAAACAAAGTTTATGTGCAAAAGATAAGTTTTCTATCGGATCGGGAATATCCCCGCCTGCCGGAATATAAATATTGTTTATTTCTATATCATCAAACAGCACGGCTTTAATATGACGGGCATCTTTTTTGCCGACCCAATCTTGTTTTTCAAAAGATTTAAACGGGTATTTTGAAAGAATTGCCACCCCGTTATATCCTGCCATTCCATATAGGCAAATATGCTCGAAACCGAGTTTTTTTACCTCATCAAAAGGAAAATCTTCTTCTTTTGCTTTAACTTCTTGCAAGCAAATCACATCAGGATTTTTTTCATTAACTAAATGTTTTAATAAATCCAACCGTATGCGAATTGAATTAACATTCCAAGTAACAAGAGAAAATGAGTCCATTTTTATTTTTTCTTCTTAAAGTTTCGTGAGCTTGTTTTTTTATTTTTAAATTTGAAAACTTCGTCTTCGATTTCGCCGTCTTTTTTTGCATCATATAAAGATACACTAACCTCAACACTTTGCGGATCGACGATTTTCCATTGTTTTAACTCCATGGGATTGTTTGAAAAAACCAAAGTTATCGGTCCGACATCACCTTTATTTGTATAATCTAAAGTTATTGATGTTGATCCGCTATCTTGATAAAAATCGATAATTTTGATTTTTTCTCCATCTATTTTAATTTTATCGGATAATATCATCGATGCCGGAATATCATCATAATCAATATGTGTAATTTGATCTAAATCTAAATCATTATAAACTATTTTATCTCCGTTTCCGACAATTAAAACATTTGTCGGCTCGGCATATTCCATACGAATTTTATTGGGTTTTTTTATAAAGAGGCGACCTTCTGCGGTAGACCCGTTTGAAGCCATTTGCACAAAAGTTGCTTCAATACTTTTTATTGAATTAAGATAGTTTTCTATTTTTTGTATGTTTTCTGTTGATTGAGCATTTGCATTCATTGAAAAGAACAAACCGCAAACTAAAGAAATAATTTTTTTCATTTAATATTCTCGTCAAATAAATTTATTATAAAATATGTAGTTAAATATAATAATTACAATTAAGAATGTCTACACAAACCTCCCCCCTGTCAACACGAAAATATTGATAGAGGGGAGGCCTTATTTATTTAAGATTTATATTTTAGTAGCCGCCGCAACCGCAATCTTTAGATGTTGAAGCAGTTTTGTCTGATTCTTTAGATGAATTGCTTGCTCCTTTTTCTGAAGAAGCAGACATAGATTTTGCTTGCTTTGAAGATGCAGATTTTACAGATGATGAATCTCTCATATCTTTACACATTATTTTTACTCCTAAAAAGTTAATCCAATGCTTTTAGTATAAAAAGCACTAAAAGAAGTAAGATTTAATGTTTCAATAAACAACCTAATCTTTAAGCTTACATATTACGAGGTTTGAATATTCCGTCTTCGAATCCCTGAATTTGAGGGTTTTCTTCAGCCATTTCAAGGCGAGTTAAAGCCAAAGCGACATATTCTTTTTCTTTTTCGATACCGATAAATTTGCGATTAAGTTTTTTGGCTACGACAGCAGTAGTTCCCGAGCCTAAAAAAGGATCAAAAACAACATCGTCTTCATCAGATGAAGCCAGTATTAATTTAGCTATAAGTTTTTCGGGTTTTTGAGTCGGATGATCTGTGTTTTCGGCCATAGACCAAAACGGAACAGATATATCTGTCCAAACGTTTGAAGGGTGAGTTAAGCGCATTTTTTTATTACCTTTTTCAAACCAATCTTTAGGTTTGCCCTCGTTATTACGATACGGAGCAATAACTTCGCGCAAAACTTTTACTCTGTCTAAATAAAATTTATAATCTTTGTTTTTGGTAAAAAACCAAATATCCTCCAAACAGTTTTTCCAGTTGTTTTGAGCTCCTCGACCTTTTTCTCTTTCCCAAGATATGCGATTTTGTAAAACAAAATATTTTCCTGCAATATATGGAATGGCTATAGATGTTTTCCAATCGGCACAAATGTAAACAGATGCATTATCTTTTAGAATTCTGACTGTTTTTTTTAGCCATTTATCAAGCCATTTTGCATAATCATCATTATTCATTTCCTTGAAAACGGAATTACCGAAATTTTTAGTCAGGTTATAAGGAGGGTCGACAATCATTAAATCAACGCACTTGTCCGGCATTTTGTCCATGGCATTAAGAGAATCTTGCCAAATAACTTTGTTCAAAACCTCGTCAATTTGTGCATTATTTTTAAGTTTTACTGCAGACGAAACAAGACTGGAAATTTGCTTTTTTTCCAGTCTTATTGTCTTGTTTCGAGAAGTTTTTAATACCAATTAATCTTCTCCGAACTTATCGTTAATGAGTTTTTCCAAAGCAGTCATAGCTTCATTTGCTTGATTGCCGGAAGCTGAAACTTTAATTGTTGTTCCTTTAGACGCTGCCAACATCATTAATCCCATAATAGAACATCCGCTAACACATTGACCGATACGTTCAACTTCAATTGTTGCATCGAAAGGTTCTAATGTTTTAACAAAAGCAGCTGCGGCACGAGCGTGTAAACCTTTAATATTTTTGATTTCTAAATCTTTTACTATTTTGTCAGCCATTTTAGTTTCCTAACAATTGAGAAGCAATATTGATATATTTTTTACCGGCATCTTGAGCACCTTCAACGGTGTCTTTCATGTTTTTTTCTTTGCGCAAAGAAGCGATTTTGATAAGCATAGGAAGGTTAATTCCTGCCAATATTTCAACATTTGCTCTATCCATCATAGACAAAGCTAAATTTGAAGGGGTTCCACCAAACATATCGGTAAGCAACACAACGCCTTCTCCGGTGTTAACAGCATTTACTTTTTCCAAGATTTCGTTACGACGCATTTCCATATCGTCTTCAGGACCGATACAAACGCCTTCAACTTGATCTTGTGGGCCGACGACATGTTGCATGGCAGAAATAAATTCCATTGCTAAATTGCCGTGTGTTACCAATACTAAACCAATCATTTCAAATCCCCATTCTTAAAAAATCAAGAGCAATTTAAGTGTTGCTTAAAAACTCTTTTCATAGTATAACAATATCATCAAACTGTCAATTTTAGGTTAATGAGTTATGCAAAAAAAACCACTTAAATTTATTTGGCATTATATTAGAGATTTTAAATACACAATACTATTCATTGTTTTTTTAATATTCTTTGCTCGAAGCCTTATGCAAATAGGTTTTTATCTTTCGGCAAAATTGTTTAGTTGGGCGGGAACAGAGTTTCAAAATCCTGACTATTGGCAAACAATGATAATGTTTTTAAGTGGCTTTATTTTATTAGATTTGGTAGGGCATCTTTTTCAGGCATGGGCTTTATATATTGCCGGAAAAGTGATTCCCCATATTCGTTCTTTGGTTATAAAAGACACTTTTGATTATGTTAATAAACAGTCAATCTCATATTTTGCCAATGAAATGACCGGTAATATTTCGAATAAATTTAATCAGCTTCAAAGTAGTGTTGCCGAATTTTTTATGCATGCAAGCAATATTTTGTTTGATATGAGTTATCTTTTGGTGAATGTAATTATTTTATCTTTTGTTAATTGGATTTTAGGTGTTGCAGTCGTTATTTGGGCTGTTTTAATGATTTTTTGCGGGCGTCATTTTGGCTTAAAAAGAGCCGAGCTTTCTCGTAAAACATCGACAGAACAAAGTATTTCAAATGCGCGTATTGTTGATTCAATAGCCAATTATTCTGAAATAAAGAGTTTTGCTAATTTTAAATACGAAAGAATAAATTTATTAAAAGTTTTGCGTAAGTGGCGTCATGCTGAAACTTATGAACAAAAACAACGTAATTTGATAATGTTATCCTTAGGAATAATATCTGTTCTTTCCGGAGCATTTTTTTGTTTTTTAGGTTTGGCTCTTTTTTATTATAAGCAAATAGATTTGACTGGATTTATATTTGTTTTAACGATTATAACTCGATTAAGTGGTGTAGCTTTTGGTGTAAATTGGGCTGTAAATAATCTTTCAAGATTGTTTGGTGTTTTAAAGTCTGCTTTAGATACTTTAGCTATAGAGCCGGAAATTGTTGATTTGCCGACTGCTCAAGATTTTAAAGCTAAAAAAATTGAGATATGTTTTGATAATGTTTGCTTTGCTTATACAAAAGATACCGATTTTGTTTTTTCAAACTTTAATTTGAAAATAAAGGCGGGAGAAAAGGTCGGTATTGTTGGATCTTCAGGTGCAGGAAAATCAACTTTAATAAAGCTCATTGCTCGTTATTTTGATACTACCAAAGGTAGTGTTAAAATAAATGGTGTTGATATTAAAGAGGTTACTCAAGATTCTCTACACAAGCTTATTTCTACGATTCCGCAAGATGTTTGTTTGTTTAATCGTACATTAGAAGAAAATATTCGTTATGGCAAAACAACCGCAACGTCAGAAGAGGTTAAAAAAGCTGCAAAACAAGCATCGGCAGATAAGTTTATTGAAAAAATGCCTAATGGATATGAAACCAAAGTTGGAGATAGAGGGGTTATTTTATCAGGAGGTGAACGTCAGAGAATAGCAATTGCTCGTGCTATATTAAAAGATTCACCTATTTTGATATTTGATGAAGCTACTTCAGCCCTTGATTCTGAAAGTGAAAAATATATTCAAAATTCATTAAAAACATTAATGAAAAGCAAAACTGTTGTTGCAATAGCTCACCGTTTATCCACTTTGCGAGAAATGGATAGAATTATTGTTATGGAAAACGGACAAATTGTTGAAGAAGGTACACACTTAAGTCTTCTTCGCAAAAAAGGTCGTTATGCAAAGTTATTTAAAATGCAATCTGATGGCTATATTCAAATTTCTTAAGTTTTTATCTAAATATAATTTATTATTTAATAAGGATATTTTTGGTGTGGCTGGCAATATCACTTTCTTGAGTCTTGCCGGCATAGTCTTCTATTGCAAACATATAGCAAATTTCTAACATTAAGCCTTTCCTGGGTCATAAATGTTTTATAGCTGACACTTAAATTTGCACCATCTGTTTTTTTGATACAGATGTTTTTACGGTGTTTTTTATCCGTATCAGGCATTTTGATATTAATTATATAAACGCGTTTGGTAATAGATAAATAATTCTAACAAGCAAATGTCACTGCATCACAACATTTGGATGTTTTTGATGAATAAATATATAACAAAGATACTTTCAATTATTTCACAATAAGTCAAAATTCAACAATATGTTGTATTTTTTTTAAAGCCTCCCCATAAGCTGTTTATTTTTTTACAATAATATTTTTACAGACAATTTTTATGCTTAAAATTTTTCTATACATGGATAGCGTAAAATAAAAAAATTAACAGATTGTTACCGATTCCCTCCAGTAATAATGGCGATTCGCTTCAAACCAAGACTCTGATTCGTTTTGAGTCCGATTAAAAAATTTTTCTTTTTTTTAAGAATCGCAAAAATAAAAAAACAGAATCGCAAAAACAGATTTTTTATATTGAAAAAACTTTATTAGATCTGACTTCTAAAAATTGAGCAGATGTTCTTAATGAGTCAAAAAGTTCAGGATTAGTTGTTGTTATCCATGCTTGAATATTTAAATCAGTAATTTTTTCAAGCAAAGCTTCTCTTTTTATGTCGTCTAAATGCGCAGCCACTTCATCCAGCAACATTACGGGGGCAAATCCTTGGTGTAGAGTTTGGCATTTTGCTTGAGTTAGGATAATGCTTATCAGCAAAGATTTTTGCTCTCCTGTTGAGCATAAATCTGCCGGCATTCCTTTTTTCTTAAAATAGACTTTAAAGTCGGTTCTGTTTACTCCGTCTAACGTTTCGTCATCTAAAAAGAATTTGCGTTGTTTTGCCAACATTTCGCGATATTCGTCTTCAACTGCAATAGCAGATTTAGAATCTAACAAATTTTCTATTTTACCGTCCAGTTGAAGTCTTACCGAAGGAAAAACATCGTCAGGTTCGTGTTCAATAAAAGCGTTTAATCTTGCAATTTGTTCGCGTCTTGCCGCAGCAATGGCAACCCCTGTTGCAGCCATATTTTCTTCTATTGAATTAAGCCAAAAGTTATCTTTTTTACCTTCTTTTAATAAGTGATATCTTTCTTTGTATAAATGTTCAAATGAAGCTGTTCTTTTAGCGTGTTCCATATCAAAAGTATATACTAATCTGTCAAGAAAAGAGCGTCGAGGTTGACTTCCTCCTCGAAACAATCTATCCATTTGCGGAGTAAGCCATGTAGCCGAAAAATATTTACCTAAATCACCTTGAGATGAGAGTTTTGTGTTATCAACTTTGACAATTCGTCTTTCAAATGAACGAATTTCATCGGTTTCACAATCTTCTTTTGATGACTTTTCAACGCCGGTTGCGATGGTATATATATCGTCATTTTTTACAACATCGGCCGCTACAGCCCAATTAAGAGGAGATATAAAAGAGTAATCGCCGCTACTGTTTATTTGGGGTATAAATCTTTTGATATCGGCAAGGCGAGAACCTCTTAAGCCTCTTCCCGGTGTTAAAAAAGAAACCGCTTCTAAAATGTTAGTTTTTCCGGCTCCGTTTTCACCATATATAACTATCGGAGCAATTTCTGTTTTCAGCCTTAATGAAGCATAATTCCTAAAGTCAGTTAAAGTCAGGCGTTCAACACCTGACTTTAACTTTGTTAAGTTAGCTAAATTATTGGCTAAATTATTCATTTAGATTCTCATCGGCATAAGTACATAAATTGCACTATTGTCCGAGGTATCATGAATAACAGAAGGTGATGATGCATCAGCAAAAGAAATTCTGACGGTATCACCTTTTACTTCAGCCAAAATATCCAGCAAATAACGGAAGTTATAACCGATTTCTAAAGATTGGCTGTCGTATTTTGCTTCAATATCTTCCGAAGCGCTGCCTAAATCAGGGCTTGAGGTAACAATAGAAACCTTGTTTTGAGCTGTAAGCATTTTGATTGCACGAGTTCTTTCCGCAACGACAGAAACACGATCAACGGCAGAAGCCAAATCTTTTACTCCAAGCTCCAAAGATTTGTCGTTATCGGTAGGAATAACTCTTTCATAATCAGGATATGTTCCGTCAATTAATTTTGATGTTAAAGTGATGTCTGTTACTGAAAAACGAACCTTATTTTCTGAAATTTCAACAGTAACATTTTCGATGGAACCGTCATCCAAAAGTTTTCTGATTTCGCCGACTGTTTTACGAGGAATAATAACGCCTTTGAGATTTTCGGCACCTTTCGGTAAAGGTGTTTCAACACATGCTAAACGGTGACCGTCGGTAGCAACAACGCGCAATACTTCCGAAGCCCCTTCTTTTTTAGCGTGAACATACAAACCGTTTAGGTAATATCTTGTTTCTTCGGTTGAAACGGCAAATTGAGTGCGATCAATTACATCTTTCAATTCATCTTTTGCCATAACAAAAGAAATAGGCAGCTTATCACCTGAAATAACCGGAAAATCTTCAACAGGAATAGTTGAAAGAGAAAACTTTGAACGAGCAGAAGAAATTGTTAATTGGCCTTTATCATCAGGATATATCAATTCAACCTGACTTCCGTCAGAGAGTTTTCTGACAATATCATACAACATGTGGGCAGGAGCTGTTGTTGCGCCGGCTTCGGTAATTTTGGCATCAGCTATTTCTGTAATTTCGGTATCCATATCTGTAGCCTTAAAACTGATACCATCACCCATTGTTTCAATTTTAACATTAGATAATACCGGTATGGTATTTCTTTTTTCTACAATGCTCTGAACATGGCTCAGAGTTTTTAATAAATTTGCGCGTTCAATAGTAAATCTCATGTTCTCTTTCCATAAAAAAACGACTTATTGTTAATATTGCCTCTGATGATAGCATATCCCGCTAAAATCAAAAGATAAAACAATAAGTCGTCAACAATTTTTTTAGATGCTTTTAAGCTTCGAGAGCTCTTCTTAAGGCGTCAACATTTTCAGCTAAAGAAACATCTTCCATAATCAATTCTTCAACTTTGCGAACAGCATGCATAACCGTTGTGTGATCGCGGTCAAATTTGCGTCCGATTTCCGGTAAAGAACGAGATGTAAGTTGTTTTGCCAAATACATTGCAATTTGACGTGGGCGAGCTACGGTGCGAGCTCTGCGAGAAGATTGCATTTCTTTGACTGAAATATTGAAATGTTCTGCAACTTTCTTTTGAATTTCGTCAATAGTAGTTCTTTTATCAAAAGAGCGAAGCATGTCTTTTAAGATATCTTGAGTCATATCAAGAGTGATTTCATGATTGCTCAAAAGTTGAGAGTGAGCAATAACTCTGCGTAAAGCACCTTCCAATTCTCTGATGTTGGATGTAATCTTGGTAGCTAAAAATTCGGCAACTTTTTGAGGTAATTCAAGGCCTAACTGTTTTGCTTTGTTGTTTAAGATACCGATTCTCAAATCAAAATCAGTCGGATGAATATCGGCAACTAATCCGCAGCCTAAACGTGATTTCAGGCGAGCTTCGATTCCTTCTAAATCGGCCGGAGATTTGTCTGCGGAAATAATGATTTGACGACCTTCTTCAATTAATGAATTAAATGTATAGAAGAATTCTTCTTGAGTGTTATCTTTTCCCCCCATAAATTGGACGTCATCAACCATTAAAACATCGACAGAACGAAATTGTTCTTTAAATGCTGTAGTGTCTTTGTAGCGCAGAGCTCTTACAAATTTGTACATAAATTTTTCGGCGGATAAATATACAATATTTCTGGAAGGATCTTGTTGTTTAATGTGCCATGCAATAGCATGCATAAGATGAGTTTTTCCTAATCCTACGCCGGAGTATAAAAAGAGGGGGTTAAATGATATGTTGCGAGATTCTGCAACTTTGCGGGCTGCCGCATAAGCAAATTCATTAGTTTTTCCGACAACAAAATTATCAAACGTATATTGAGGGTTAAGAGGGACGGACAAAGAGTCGTTCATTGAACCTTCATTAGAGTTTGCTACAACAGATTTTACACCGGATTGGTATATGTTTTGCGGCATAGGCGATGTTGTAATTTTTTTCAACAAAGAACGACAAGTCGGGTTGTATAGGCCTTTGTTTAATGCCATGTCTTGACCGGCTTGAACAATAAAATTAATATTTTTTACGGAAGGGTTTTTCTTTTCCCAAATTTTGTGGATTCTGTCACTATAGTTTGTAATAACCCAGTTGCGCATAAAGCGGGTCGGAACGCAAATATTCATTGTTCCTTCATTAAAAGATCCGATTGTTAAAGGTTTGAGCCAGCTATCAAACGCCGTTTCTCCGACTTCTGTTTTTAGTTGCTCACAAATTTGACCCCATTGAGCTTGAACAGATGTATCATTAACAATTGCTTCTTCAGCCATTTCTACTCCCCAATTTTATTCTTAAATAATTAAAACCTAAGTCGGTAATATTTTTATTGTTTAAAGTATGGATTTTGTATAAACAAAAGTTTCAAAGTTATTGTTTGACAATCATTCCCCTTGTTTGCAAACAAATCTTTTATTTATACAAGCATTCTGTCATAATGTATTTTATATGATAAGTTTTTCTAACCCGTCTTTATAAATATAAAACCGACAACTAATATTAAGGACGATACTGTCACATAGTTTTTAGATTCTAAAAAGTTTTGAATAACTCAAAACCCTCTAATAAAGTGATTCGGATATTAGATGAAAAAAAAAGAAAAACAATAGAACTTTTATAGAACATTGCAATTAAAGTTCTTGACAACAGATTCTTTAGGAGTCTACCGGATTCTGCTGGCTTCAAAAGAAAAAAGCGCAAAACACACAACTCTAATATATTAAAAATAGAGTTCGGTTTACGCTTTTAGAATAAAGCTACTTTAAGGCTTAAATTATAAAGCCTTAATTTTTTGAGAAAGGCGTGAAATTTTGCGAGAAGCGGTATTCATTTTGAAAACGCCTTTTCTTACGGCACGCATCAATTCAGATTCGGCAGTTTTAAAAGCAGCATTTGCTAATTCTTTATCACCGGCGAGAATTGCAGCTTCAACTTTTTTTACAAAAGTACGAACGCGACTTCTGCGAGCGCCGTTAATAACAGCTCTTTTATTGTTTCTTACGATTCTGCTTTTTGCAGACTTATGATTGGCCATTTTTATTTTCCATTTCAATTAAAAAGTTATTCCAATATTTTATAAATGTAATGCTTTATAGACTTGAACACTCAATAAAGTCAATAATAATTTTACTTAAAAAGTCGATTCTCTTGTTTTTTTATTTAAAATTATTCAAAATATCGGCAAAATCCGGTGTATTCATGCTTAATCTGCAACTCTTCAGTTCTAAATCCAAACCGTTTTGTAAATTCATATTTTCTACTTGGCGTAAAGTTTCTTTAGCTTGCAGAACTGCTTGATAAGGAAGAGAAGCGATTCTGTTTGCCGTGCGCAATGTTTCGGCAAACAAATCTTGCAAAGGAATAACGCGACTGATAAGTCCGCAAGCGGAAGCTTCTTCAGCGCTCATAGCCTTACCGGTTAAAATCATTTCGGATGTTTTGGCTTTGCCAATTCGATGAATTAATCTTGAGCATCCGCCAAAAGAAGGAATAATTCCGATTGATAATTCCGGATATCCGAATTGAGCGGATTCTGCTGCAAAAATTATATCGCCGGCTAATGCTAAATCACAGCCCAAGCCTAAAGCATAACCGGACACGGCGATTATTATCGGTTTTGAGCAATTTATAATTTTATTAAACTCATCTTGCCAAGTTTTTAGTGCTAAACTTTGTTGAGCTACTTCCATGCTCAAATCTTTTATATCGATTCCTGCGGCAAAAATATCATCATTACCTTTTATTATGATGCACTTGATAGTGTCATTATAATCCCAGTCCTGAATTTGATATGCTATTTCGTTAAGCATCTCCAGATTGACGGCATTTGATTCGTTTGGTCTGTTTAATGTTATAATACCGATTGTTCCGTCAATATCAGTTATTATAGTATTATTTTCATCCATAATTTTTTCCTTACTGTTGTTTGCTTTTTACAACCAATCTTAATATTAAGGGGTTTTCCGATTCTTTTGATATTTCTAAAGATTCGCCATCTCGTTCAAAGTATATTTTTGAACCGTTTTTATTTTTTTTCAACCACCCCATTTGCGGAAGTGTTTCTTTATAAAATTTTACTATATCGTTAAAGTTTTGTTTTTCTGCCGAAAAATATGCTTCAAACAAGCGAATTTCTTCATTGCCGAAGCTTAAAGATCCGTTTTCTATTTGGACGACACCTGTCGGCAAAGGAATGTCTTCCAGCCCTTCAACAAAAGCTGCCTTTACAGAAAAAGAGCACATATATATACATATAAATGTTAAAAGTAATAATGATTTTTTCATTTTTGTAAGCTTTCGCAATAAAAAGTTGATCTTCCTGCCATAACCGAAGATTTTATGCCTCCGGTTTTATTTATATCGCAAGTGCAATAAGGACATTTTTGTCCTTTTTTATTATAAACGCAATGCATATTTTGAAAATACCCAAGACTTCCGTCCGGTTTTTTATAATCTCTTAAAGTTGACCCACCCGCATTAATGGCTTTTTGTAAAACTTTTTTAGTGTTTGTAATGATTAAATCACATTCTTGTTCATTAATATTTTCACAAAGTCGGGATGGCAGGATTCTTGTTTCATATAAAATTTCAGAAGCATATATATTGCCGATTCCCGAAATTATAGACTGATCAAGCAGAGCAACTTTTATAGGCGTTTTTTTCTTTTTTTGTAATTTTATAAATAAATATTCTTTGGTCAGTTTTTTATCAAAAGGATCGATTCCCAAATTTTTTAAATATTTATTTGATAAAATATCAGAAGTTTTTTCATATGTAAAAAGTCCGAAACGTCTGGGGTCGTTATAAACCAACCAACCGTTAGTTGTCTCGATGATTATATGATCATGTTTATCTATATTTTCTAGTGTAT
This sequence comes from Alphaproteobacteria bacterium, assembly GCA_045633825.1. Lineage (GTDB taxonomy): Bacteria > Pseudomonadota > Alphaproteobacteria > RF32 > CAG-239 > CAZU01. The sequence continues at coordinate 14,419 of JAZQZB010000064.1, forward strand.
CTGATATTTTAACTTTTCCGCTCATGCCCATATGCCAAATGATGCTTATGTTGTTATCAAGAGTAATAACGATATATTTGGCGATTCTTTCATAAGAAGATATGGTCGCATTTTTTAATTTTATTTCCATATCTTCGGGAATGTTGTCTCTCAAACGCCGATTCTTTATTTCAATATTTAAAATTTTGGCGTTTCCGATGCCTTTTTCAATGGCCTTTTTTATTGTTTCAACTTCTGGTAATTCCGGCATTTTTTATCTTCATTTAATGTGGTTATATAAGAAAAGTATAAATACTTTTTATCTTAAGACAACACTTAAGTTGTTTTTACCTGATTGACGGTAAAAAAACTTGCACTAATTTATAAAATAAGCTAATTTAA
>JAZQZB010000065.1:0-31668 GCA_045633825.1 Alphaproteobacteria bacterium
GCTTTATAAAACGTTTATGCGAAAAATAGAAAATGGTTGGAGACTTTAGGTGGTTTCCGCCATTTTTTTATATTTATAACTTACGCTATACTAGTATTTGCTTTGAATTTTTACTATTGTTTTGTCGATTCTTTTATTAGACGATTCATCTAAGCCTGTCGACCTTAAATTTATGAGAGGCAAAGAGAGTTCGTTTTGAGTAACCTTAAAGGAATTTTAAGGTGTTTATAGTCGTTTATAAGGTTTGGATGTTATGGGTGCAGTTTGTTTTTGATATGAAAAAACCCTAGGATTTCCCAGGGTTTCTAACTGGTGAACTCGGGCGGGTTCGAACCGCCGACCCTTTGATTAAAAGTCAAATGCTCTACCGACTGAGCTACGAGCCCGTTGTTTAACAACGAACCTATGTATAAAAGATAAAAAATATTAAGTCAACTAAAAAAATTATAAAATATAAAAAAAATCAAAAATAAAACATTTATTAACCCTTATATGTTATTTTCTCTAAATAAAATTGGTTTTTATGTAGAGGATAAAATGGATAATACTGCAGATACTTTTAATAATTATGATAAAGGTTATGAAATATTACAAAATGCTGCAGGTGATATTTTAATTATTATCGGTTATCGACGAGGCGGACCTGTTAATCCGAAAATTGTATATGACGGAGGTTCTGCTGTTTTATTATATCGTAATGAAGAAAGTTCTGTTTTTTTAACAAGTATAGATGAAAAAGCACGTTTACCGCTTCAATATGCTGATACAATAAGAGTCGCCGAAGTATCTCATGAAGAAGTTCTTCGAGATTATATTGTACCGGTTCGTTTAATTAAAGATATGAGAGATATTTTAAACTAAAAATTTTATAGCTGTTTAATATCTTAAATAAGGGCTTTAAATACCCTTATTTTTTTTATATATTACCATTGTTTTACATTGTAATGAGGTTTTTTGTATGATTTTACAAATTTTTATAGGTTTGTTAGCTATGTCAGGGGTATCTTTATTGATAACCCAAGGCAGACGTAAACGTATTTGGTCTATATTACTTTTGTGTTGTTTGGCCGTATTATCATATTTTTTTGTTATAAATTTAAATGTTCATACTCAAGAATCTTTTATATATCAATGGTTACCTTACAATATGATTAAAGCTGATTTTAGTATATCTGCCTCACAAAACATTCAGCATATGTTAAAACCTCTTATTTTGATGTTGTTTGGGCTGGTATATCTGAATACAATTTTTAAAGGTGAGCAATATTCTTTTCATTTTAATACTCTTTTGATATTAAATTTTATGGCTTTAATTTTGTTGTTATCCAGTTATGATTTTTTACAGTTAATGTTTGCCAGTTGTATGTTTTCCGTTATTGGTTTTTATATGCCTGATCAACCTTCGCCGAAAAGAGATATTTTTATTTTTAATTTTTTGGCGGAAACTTCAATTTTTATGGCTTTAGCTATAGTTTACGGCTGTATTAATTCGGTAAGTTTGGCTGATTTACCTCAATTTGTTAATAAAGGTTATCACAAAGATCTTGTAGTTTCGCTTTTGTTGTTTGCTATAGGCTGTAAAGCCGGTCTGTTATTTGTAAACGGACATTATTTTAATTTAATCGGTATATCCTCAAATCGTATTGTTGCAATAATGTTGATGTCGATGCCGATATCTTCTTTTGTTATACTTATAAAGTTAATGCCGTTGTTTAAAGCAACCTCTTTGGCATCAACAGTTTTGCCGATATGGATTTATGGCAGTCTGATTGCTTTTGTGATTATTGCGTTGTTTAATAATAATATTAAGTCAAAATTGATATCATTATCTTTGGCATGTATAGCATTTTCGCTTCATTTTATATATAAAGATGCAACTTTGTTATATAAATTGATACCTTATATTTTTAGTATTTTGTTTTTAATATCTGTATCTTTTATTATCATATATAATTCAGCTTCAAAAGAAACAGATGTTTCATATTTGGGTGGATTTTGGCGTATAACTAAAATAAACACGCTTGTTTGTTTGTTATTGTTGTTGACAGCTGTATCTATTTTTAGTCGTTTTTCGCTGAATAATTATGAAAATATATTTGTTGTGTCGTTTATTATAGTGGTTTCTTCAGTTTTTCATCGAGTGTTTTTTTCTAAATCATGTAATAATGCAACTATAATATCTGAAGCTGAAAATACTAATTTGCTTTATATTTTACCAATTCTCTTTGTTTGCGGATGGTTTTTGTGGCAAACAAAGTTTTGGCAATATAAATTATTTTATATTTTGAGCTTATTTGCTGTTATGTCTCTTGTTGTTCTTCCTGTTTCTAAAATAGATAATATCGGAAAGCAAAAAATATGGCATAATAATTTTCTCAATCGATTCTATGAGATTTTATTTATCAGGCCATTAAAATTATTCGGAAGAATATTGTGGTTGGCATTTGATGTTGTGGTTGTTGAGCGAAGCATAATTGCCTCTGTGTCACATTTATCTAAAACCATCGTTTTGGGAATGCACAAAATACAAGAAAACAGTAAATATAATTATTTGCTGGGTATTTTATTGGGTGGCACAATAATCATTGTTTACTTTTTAAAAGGTGTTTATAAATGAGTAATCCTTTTGCTATTTTATCATTAATTATAAGTATTCCTTTTTTGGGAATGCTTTTTACGCTTATAGCTAAAGAAAGTGATGAAACACAGGGAAAAAACAGTTCTAATGTGGCAATATTTACCATTATTGCCAATTTGGTATTAATTTGGCGTGTTTTTATGTTGATTGACGAAAAGCAATTAAAACTTCAACTTTTTGAGAAGTTTAATTGGGTGTCAATACCTGAAATAAATTTGGTGTTTGCCGTCGATAATACATCTTTGATGATGATTTTGGCTGTTCATTTGGTAATATTTATGGGGATAGTTTTTACTCGTTCAATGTTGGAAAAACAAAAAAGTTTAATGGTGTTTACTTTGTTGTTTTTAAGTTTTTCTACCGGATTTTTTGTTTCAGCAGATATTTTTTCATTTTTTATATTTTTTGAAGCCATGTTACTTCCTTTGTTTATGCTTATCGGAATGTATGGAGAATTCAAACGTTCGGAACGATTAGCCGGTTTTTTCTTATATAATTTTATCGGTTCGTTGATTTTATTTGTCAGTATTTTATTTATATATAAGTATTATGGCAGTTTGACTTTGGATAAAACGGATAAGATTTTATGGAATAAAAATTTTGGGTATTTTATTTGGGGAGGAATTGCTTTGGGATTTATATGGCGAATTCCGATTTGGCCGTTTCATTACTGGATTTCTTCAATTACTACCAGAATTCATAATCCTCTTGTTTTTATCAGTACCTCAATACTGCCGTTAAGCGGAATATATGGTTTTATTCGTTTTTGGCCTAAATATATTCCTATAGAAGTATCTCAATATTTTATATGGCTTAGTATAATCGGCGGTGTAACGATGTTATTTATAAGTCTGATAGGTTTTATAAATAAAGATTTTCAATATAAGATTTTTGCATTCGTAACAGTTTATTATATTATGTATTTGCTTGGGCTTTTTACTCAAAACGAACTTATTTTAAATAATATAAGCTATGCCTTTTTTGGATTTTTGCTGATTTTTTGTGCTTTGGAAGTTTTGTCGGCATATGTTTATAATTTGGAACAAGAATATGAAACATCATCTTCGGGATTTTTGTGTCGAGCTAAAAGATTTTCTGTTGTTTATTCGTTTTTGATAATTTCGGCAGTAGGGTTTCCCGTTTCGGCAATGTTTACTAATAACTTTTTGATTATTTCCGAACTTTTAACTCAAAATATTCACATGGGAGCCGTTTTGATATTATCTTCGGTTATTGCTTCGGCAACTTTAATATCTGAAATGTTTCGCTTAAAAAATGTAGATAAAGGTTGTCAGCTTGGAAAAAATCATGATTTACCTTTAGGACAATTTATATTTATGTTGTTCATCGTATTTGTGTTGTTGATGTCTTTTATAAGACCATTATGGTTTGTTATTAATGAATAGGAAATGATTTTATGTTACATAATTGGTTTATTTTATTACCGGAAATTTGTATTTTAAGTTTTTTGGCAATAACGGCGCCAAAGGTTTTTGCTCATAAAGAAATAACCGCAAAATCATTTTTTTCGCAAGTTCAATTATTTTTATTGGCAACTTTGGCTTCCGCAATAATTTTTTATAATAAAAGTGCTTTTCCTCAATTTTGGATAAACTCATCTTTTACGACATTATTCAAGTTTTTTGTATATTTATTGGCTTGGGCATGGTTTTATTTGTCGTCAATTTGGTTTTTAAACAAAAATCGACCTTCGGGATATTTCTTTTTAATATGTTTTGCGTTGCTCTTGGGTTTTGATATACTGGCATCTTCATCATCATTACTTACATTGGCTGTTATTATACCATATATTTGTTTCTTTTATTATAAGCTTATTTTACGACATTGGGATATTGAACATGTCAGGTGTGCAGCAAAGAGATATGCCATTTGTGCTGCAATTTTTTGTTTGTTGATGATTTTAGGGGTTGTATTGATATATCAACAAACCGAAAGTTTTTCATATAATATAATAAAAGAATTTTTTGCCGACAAAGCCAATGTTCCGACAAATATGACATATATAGGGGTATTATTGGTTTTTTCGACTATATTATTTTTAATGGCAACAGCTCCTTTTCATAATTGGTTTATATCATTTATCGGTTGTGGGGTTTTGCCTGTTTGCGGGTTTATAACGATTATCCCGCCGTTAATATATTTATGTACTTTAATCAATTTGATGAGTGAATGTTTTTTTCATTTTATAAAATATATTACTCCCATAATGACAATATTTGGAGGCATATCTTTAATAATCGGTTCTATTTCTGCTAATAAAGAAAGCAATATCAGAAGATTGTTCGGTTATTTAAATGTATATTGTACCGGTTTTATGTTAATCGGTTTGATGAATCTTTCTAATAATGCTGTTGTAGCATCATTTGCCTATACTGTTATATATATTATTTCATTTAGCGGTATATATACTACATTTTTAAGTATTAAATCAAAAGGCGACTATTTAAGTGATATAAATGCCATAAGCGGATTTTATACAACAAGACCGTTTATGTCTGCCGCATTGTTGATTTTTATGTTTTCACTTATAGGTTTGGCTCCTACTTTGGGATTTTTCGGATATTTGTCGGTCATTAATAATTTAGTTGAAAGTGAAAATTGGGTTAATTTAATTTTGATTTTATTTAGCTTGTTATTTGTGGCCGGAGCATGTTTGCAAATAGTTCGTATTGTTTATTTTGAGACCTCAAATATTAAATTTGATCGCTTGGACAAAGCTATATATATTTGTTTATTTGTAAATACGTTATTGGTATTTATTTCATTGATAAATCCGGCATGGTTATTGTATGATGCATTAGTAATTTTGGGAGGAATATCGTAAAATATGCCGAATAAAAATGAGTGGAATATCGAAAAATTTGACGAAGTAACCTCAACTAATGACGTTGCCAAACAAATGGCCGGATATAATAATGATAAATTGATAATTGTTGCCGATAGCCAAACCGATGGCAGAGGGCGACGAGGAAACAAATGGATATCACAAAAGGGAAATTTATTTTTTTCTCAATTATTTGTAAGTCAAGTTAATGTTTCTCATTTAGTTTTTGTATCTTCATTAAGTTTGGTTGAAGCAATTAAAAGTTTTTTCCCGAAAGCTGATATAACAATTAAATGGCCAAATGATATTTTGTTAAATGAGAAAAAAATTGCCGGTATTTTGATTGAAATCACTGATAACGAGATGATTATTGTCGGTATTGGTGTAAATATGATTAGCCGGCCCGAAGAATTGCAAGCAATTTATCCGGTTGCAAATTTGAATGTTTTGGGAAAAATTGATAATGATAAGTTTTTATATAAATATCTGGAAAATTTTGATAAAAATTATATAGTATGTCAAAATGATTTTGCTCTTATCAGAGAAAAATGGTTAACTTATGCTGCAAGATTAAATCAAAAAATTAAAGTTAAGCGTAAAGATAATATTGATGAAGGAATTTTTTGCGGTATTGATGAGCAAGGTTTGTTGCTTCTAAAACAAGATAATAAACAGGTAAAGATTTCGGTAGCTGAAGTATTTTTTTAAGATGTTAGAGAGATAAGATGATGAAAGAGTTTGATAAAGGCGGTATTTATTTTGTAGCTTTGGGCGGAGCCGAAGAGGTCGGTTTTAATATGTTTGCTTATATCGTAAATCAAAAAATGATAGTGGTTGATGCCGGATATGGTTTTTTACAAGATGATTTTCCGGGAATGGAAATGGGTTTGGCTGATGCCTCATTTTTGGAAACCTATAAAGATGATATCGAAGCAATGTTTATTACTCACGGTCACGAAGATCATTTTGGCGCCATAGGTCATGTATTACCTATGTTGAACTGTCCGGTATATGCTACCGACTTTGTAATCGGACATATTCATTCAAGACTTAAAGAATATCATTTAGACTCATTTGCCGACATTATATCGGTCAATGATAATCCGATTGTTAAATTGAATAATTTTGAAGTGGAATTTGTACCTTTAGTTCACTCTGTTCCTCAAACATCAGGGCTTGTTATCAGAACAAAGTACGGCAATGTTTTTCACGCAACGGATTGGCGTTTTGATGATTGTAAAACCTTAATTTTACCTACTGATTATAATAAATTAGAAGCGATAGCAAAAGAGGGTGTTGATTTATATGTCGGTGATTCTACCAATATGTCATCATCTGATAATGAGCCGACTGAATATGAGGTGAGAGAAAGTTTGTTAAAGCTTGTACCGACTTTGGAAAACACGGTTGTTGCCACTTGTTTTGCCTCAAATATTATGCGTCTTGGATCATTGATACTTGCGGCACAACAAGCCGGAAGAACTGCAGTTATATCCGGTCATTCATTGAATCAAAACTATAAGATAGCTAAAGAGTGCGGATACTTGAAAGATTGTCCGTTAGCCTTTGATATCAAAGATGCTAAAGATATTCCGCTTGATAAAATATTGTTTATTTGTGCGGGATCTCAAGGAGATTATCGCTCGGCATTAAGTCGAATTGTCAAAGGAGAACATAAAGAAATTTCTTTGGGGAAAGGCGATAATATTATATTTTCTTCTAAAATTATTCCCGGTAATGAAGATAAAATAGAGCAAATGCAAGAAAAATTGCGAGATGCCGGTGTCGAGGTTATTTCAACCGAAGATTATGTGGTTCATGCTTCCGGTCATGCAACCAAGAGTCAAATATTAAAAATGTATAATTTGCTCAAACCTAAAGTAGTTATTCCTGTTCATGGCGACAAGCGCAATATCAGAAAACAAAAACGTCTTGCACAACAAAACGGCGTCGGAAATGTTATGGTCGTTCGTAATGGTGAAGTTGTTTTGATACAAAACGGTAATTGTGAAGTTGTATCAGAGGTGTTTACCCGCAAACTGGGCGTTGACCGTCGTCAACTTACTCCGCTTGATTCACAGCTGATTAAAAATCGAAAGCGAATAGCTTATAACTGTTCGGTATTTATTAGTGCTATGTTTGATGCAAAATGGAATTTGGCCGACTTGCAGATATCTTCAATAGACATATTGGAAGAAGACGCTTTTAGAGAATTAAAAGATAAAATAATTGAAGATATTAAAAAAGATATAGTTCAAGATGTAGTAAAATTTGATTACAAAGAAAAACAAATATCCGAATATCTGGCAGCTCGTATCAGAAAGCAAATATTAAAATCTACCGATATTAAGCCGGTTGTATTTATGCATTTTTATAAAATTCCTTCGGAATAAAGTATTTAATTATTGCCAACTCGGTATATAAAAGCTAAATGTCGTACCTTTTCCTGTATATGAGTTTACGGTAAGGTTTCCTTTGTGACGAATAATAATATGCTTCACAATAGACAGTCCCAAACCGGTTCCTTTTATGTTTTTATCTTTATGTTGTTGTAATCTATAAAAGCGCTCGGTTAAACGAGATAATTTATCGGCATCAATTTTTGGTCCTTTGTTATTAATCGAAATTTTAACCGATTCACAGCTTTTAATTTCCATAGTTTTGGAAGACGGAATATTATCAGAATTTTTTAGTGTTAAGGTTATATTGGTTCCTTGTTCGCCATATTTAATGGCATTTCCGATAAGATTTTGAACTACTTGTTTCAGTTGATTTTCGTCACCTTTAACATTTTTAATATCATCAGTAGTATCTAAAACAATTTTCATATTGTTTTCTTCAGCTTTAAGTTTCATTGTTTCAATAACATCACTAACCACTTTTATCATATCTACTTTATCTGTCGGAGGATTATCCTGATTTAATTCAATTCGTGATAAAGATAAAAGATTTTCGATTAATCCGGACATATATTCAGCTTGAGAAGCAATAATTTTTAAGAATTGTTCACTTGCTTTAGGATCGTCTTTAGCCGAAGTTTGCAGAGTTTCTACAAATCCTGATATTACAGATAGAGGAGTACGCAATTCGTGAGATGCATTAGCAACAAAATCAGATTGCATTTTTTCGATTTTTAATGATTTTGTTAAGTCATAAATCGAAATTACGGCAACAGCTTTTCCTTTTGATATCCAAGGAAGCTGTTTGATATGAGCATATAATTTTTGATCAATGGGTTTCTCAATATAGAAAACCAAATTTTCCGAAACACTTTCCTTTTTCAAAACTTTGGAAACTGCATTAATAAAACTATGAGATGTAAAAATATCATCAATATTTTTTTCCATAATTTTTTCGCCGAAAGAATTACGTGCGGAAAGATTTGCTCCTAAAATATTTCCGGTTCTGTCAATAACCATTATAGGGTCGGGTAAACTGTCCAAAACAGCTGTGTCAGAGATTGTTTGTGTTTTTAGGGCATCTGCTTTTTGAGCCCAAAAGTGATGCATGCTGTTAATGGCCGAAATAAGTTCTTTAGTTTCATCTTCGGATAAAGCCAACAAATCCTCTTGAGAAATTTCACCTTTTGAAAGTTTGTTTACATATTTCTTAATTTGCTGAAGTTCAAAAGTAAGCGGAAACAACATTGCAATGTTAAAAACAACTACGGAAGCTAAAGATATAATAGCAAGTATGGGGTCGACCATATTAAATGTTGCCAAAATCATAAAAACTAAAGCCGTCGGAAAGCTTAAAAATAAAATTCTTTCGGCAAATTGTGTGTTTTTTTCAAAACCTAATGCTTTGCGTGATTTTTCAAACATATCTTTATTCCACCAATGTAAAAAACAGACTAGACCAATTATTTTAATTATAATATCATTAAACAAGTTTAAAAATTATAAATTTTTTGTTTGAGATAAAAATGACTACTGAAAATAAGAAGAAATCTCCGGGTATGACTCCGATGATGGAGCAATATATGAATATAAAACAGCAACATAAAGATTATTTGTTGTTTTATCGTATGGGTGATTTTTATGAGTTATTTTTTGATGATGCCGTAATAGCGTCACAAGCCCTAAATATTGTTTTAACCAAAAGAGGTAAAACCGAAACCGGCGATATTCCCATGTGCGGAATACCTTTTCATGCTTATGAAAGCTATTTGGCAAAACTTATCAAACAAGGATTTAAGGTTGCAATCTGTGAACAAACCGAAGATCCCAAAGAGGCTAAAAAACGAGGCGCTAAATCGGTAGTTAATCGAGAAATAGTCAGATTGGTTACGGCAGGAACTTTAACCGAAGATAATTTGCTTGATGCTAAAAAAAATAATTTTTTAATGGCAATTTCTAATATTTCCGCCACATTGGGAACTGCATGGATAGATATTTCTACCGGTGAGTTCTATACCCAAGAAATTGATTTATCACAAGGCAATGAAGCTCAAATATTAAGTACTTTATTGCAAAGATTAAGGCCTGCAGAACTAATCGTTTCAGATAGTTATCTTCATAACTCTAAAGTTTTTGATGTTTTCAAAAATTATAAAGAACAATTAAGTGTCTGGCCGAATGAAAGATTTAATTCACAAAATGCTTATAAACGACTTACAGATTTATATCATGTTCACAATTTAGACGCATTTGGTGATTTTTCTCGTTCGGAAATAAGTTCGGCAGGGGTTTTGATTGATTATATTGAATTGTCGCAGCGAGGAAAATTGCCTCATATTTTTCCCTTAAAACAAGTTTGCACCTCACAAATTGTCGAAATTGATGCGGCAACCAGATTGTCTTTGGAATTGGTTGAATCAAACTCCGGTGATAAATCATCAACTTTATTAAAAAATATTGATAGAACGGTTACTGCGGCAGGCGGAAGATTACTGGCTAACAGAATATCCAATCCTTTATCGGATATTGAAGCAATTAATTTGCGTCTGGATATGGTTGAATTTTTTATTTCTAAAAATGAACTGCGTGAGGATTTACGTTCGATATTGAAATCATCATATGATATGGGGCGAGCCGTTTCAAGATTAAGTATCGGACGAGGCGGCCCTCGGGATATGCTTAATATTAAGAATACTCTTGGAATGATACCTCATCTGCGTAATCAGATTTTGTTTAATTGTAACAGTAGTCAAACTATTGATAATCAGCCTCCCGTATATTTGCAAAAAGTACTTAATGATTTGGGTAACCATTCTCATCTCGTAACTAAATTAAACGAAGCCTTAAAAGAAGAAGATTTGCCTTTATTAAGTCGTGACGGCGGCTTTATTCGGACAGGATATTCAGCTGCTCTTGATGAAATGAAAGGATTTAAGGATAATTCGCAAGAAGCAATTACCAAACTTCAAGTTAAATATATAGCAGAAACATCAGTGCCGAATTTGAAAATTAAATATAATAATTTAATTGGTTACTTCATTGAGATTCCTTCGAAAAATGTTCAGCAAATACTTGAAAATAAAAATTTTATATTCCGTCAATCTGTATTAAATGCCTCTCGTTTTACAACGGTAGAACTTACTGAAATTGAAGATAAAATCAGAGGTGCTTCGGATAAGGCTTTGGCTATGGAGCTTGAGTTGTATGATGAATTATTAAATTCAATAAAGGCTTCGTGTGATGATATCATAAAATGCGCCAATGCCATTGCAGAAATAGATGTGGCAATGAGTTTGGCTGATTTAGCTGTTGAGCGTAATTATTGTCGTCCGCAAATAGATAATTCTCTTTGTTTTGAAGTTGTCGGAGGACGTCATCCGGTGGTTGAAGAGTCTATTCGTAAAGAAAACAGCGGTGTTTTTGTGGCAAATGATTGCTATATGAATGAAGAAAAAGGTAATCTTTGGCTGATAACAGGCCCTAATATGGCCGGTAAGTCAACTTATTTGCGTCAGAATGCCGTTATTGTGGTAATGGCTCAAATGGGCTCTTATGTTCCTTGTGAAAAAGCCCATATCGGAGTGGTTAATAAGATATTTTCTCGTGTTGGAGCATCAGATGATTTGGCCAAAGGACGCTCGACATTTATGGTTGAAATGGTCGAAACTGCCGGAATTTTGAATCAGGCAGATGAACGTTCATTTGTTATTTTAGATGAAATCGGACGAGGAACGGCAACATTTGACGGTTTGTCAATCGCTTGGGCTGTCGTTGAATATCTGCACGAAATAAATCGTTGTCGAACATTATTTGCAACTCATTATCATGAATTAACTTCATTAAGTTCCAAATTATCTCGGATGAGTTTGCATTGTATGAAAATTAAAGAATTTAATGATGATGTTATTTTTATGCACGAAGTTGTTGATGGCGCTGCCGACAGAAGTTATGGTATTTATGTTGCCAAGCTTGCCGGACTTCCTAAATCTTTGATAAAAAGAGCTGACCAAGTACTTCATAATTTAGAAAAACAAGATAAAGGATTGTCTGTTAAAGATATTGCCGAAGATTTACCGTTGTTTGCCTGTGTCAAAGAAAAAGTTGTTGAAACGGTATCTTCACCTGCACTAGATGAACTTACTCATTTAAATCCTGATGATTTAAGTCCTAGAGAAGCTTTAGAAAAATTATATGAATTAAAAAAAATGCTTTAATTTTTATAAAAAAGCCGGAAATTGTAAAATCCGGCTTTTATTATTATTCAATATCACGAAGTTCAAAAAATGATTTATCAACTCCGCAAAGCGGACAAACATAGTCATCACCAAGTTTTTCAAAATCAATTTCTCCGTCATAAACATAGTTACAGACGCAACAAACCCATTTTTTAGCCATTTTATCTTCTCCTTTTAATTGCTGATAACTTTTAAGGACTTTATTTTTTAGTTCGTCACGATAGTCTTGGTATAAAATTGCTTCTCCGTTTTTATTTAATTTAGCATCAATGATTTCGGCAATAAAAACTGTATTGGAACATAATTCATATTTATGAATAACTTTGGCATTTATAAATACTAAAGCATCGTTGATAACCGGTAAATTATGAAATTTTTGATGTTTTACAAAATCCCATTTATTTCGATCACGGCTTGAAAAGAAACCAAAGTTAGCAATAATGTCAGGTGCGACATCTTTAGGTAAAACAGATAAGTTAAAGGTAAGAGTTTTTTCAATAGTTTGTTTTGTATGGCTTTGATTAGAACAAGAAATTGCTAACGCACAAGGTTGGTTAGCAGCCATCATTACAGCATCAATTACAGAGCCGACATCATTTTTACCGTCATTTGCACTCAATACATATAAACCTAAAGGTATTTTATATAATATATCCCAATCTATCATGGAAAAATCCTTAAAATGTAAGTGTTATCTATATATAATTATTATTTTTACATATACAATATTGATAAAAACATCTCCTTAAAATTTTTAAGGAGATATTTAAAAATTATTTGTAACTGAATGGATCTGTAGAGCTCATAGTCCGTCCCGGACATTGACTATTGAAGCTTTTGTCAAAACTCAAATCAATCGGAGAGGGTTCACTGCAACTCCAACACATCATAAATCTGTCCATTAAAGGTCTGTCTTTAGGACATTTATACACGCTGTATAAAGTTTGTGGAGAGTCATGGTGTTTTACTATTCTTTCTCCACAATCTTTATGGCAAAAATAACCGTCACAATTATCGGAAGATACTTTAACCGGTTTAAGTGCATTACACTTATAACATTTTCCGTTTTCCCCTTTAAAATAAATTCCGCTGCTAGCCTCCGTATTATCACCGGAGTTTCTAATCGTAATTATTTCTTTTTTTACTTTGATTTTTTCCCCGTTTTCATTCTTTTCTTTAACTTCTATATATGTTATGTCTTCATATGTTTCGCAATAATCGCTGCTGATAGAGGTGTTAGAAGGTCTTGTAAAGGTTTTTGAATTGCCGATTTTCAATCTGCAAGTTCTGTCTTTGGCAATGTATATTCTGTTTGGGCATTTTTCTTCGCAATTATCTTGTGTCCCTACTTTTAATATGTATTCAGTGTTGCAATCATAACATTTTCCGAATAAATGAAATGCGCAACTTCCGGCATATGCTACCGAGACGTTTAATATAATTACGCTGATTATAATAAGATACTTAAATTTTTTCATTATGATATGCCCCTTGAAATAAAACCATATTTAAATAATAACACAATATTTAATCTATGCAACTAATTAAATAAGGCATTTCTTAATAATTTTTGGCAATAAGATATGTTTTATATCATAAGAGTTTTCATGTTATTTTTAAGCCAATTTTCGATTCCCTGATAAGCAATAAAACGAAATCGTTCTATAAGAAAAGTATTATTTGTTTTCAGATATTCGGCAATTTGAGCATCTTCCATGTTTTCAATATAGTCTGAAAATGCAAAAATAAGGTTCACTTTTCTCGGCCAAACTCCATTATTTATAAATTCATTTTGTTCGAAAGAGAAAAACACTTCGTTTAAGATATCAAAAATTTTTTTATCATCCATTTTTTTATCCTCTGGTATTGTATAAATACAATAAATAAGATATAGTAAATTAAAATCAATACTTTTATTGTTTTTTTACAAAATCAGTGGATAAATATACAAGATTACAATTTATGAGTAATACAACAAACTTTTCCGCAGATATTTAAATTTTTAATATCTTTAACATTTATCGGTTTGTAAGCTGTATTGTCAGCAAAAATTTCTGCCGAGTTATCGAAAGGGTTGAGTTGAATACGTCTGATTATGGTGTCGCTGTTGGTTGAAATCATATATATTCCATCGGAAGAGGGAACACTGTAAGATAAATCTACCCAAATCAAATCTTCAGGGTTTATTGTTGGAGACATGGCATCTCCGGAGGCTTTGAATATTTTGATATTTTCGGGGTTTGCAGATGTATAAAGACTAAAAACCTCATTAGAAAAAAATTCTTTTCCGAGAAGGTTTTTTTTGATTTGTTCAAATTTTCCCTTAAATTCTCCATTCATATCAATAACATCTATCATATTCATTTTAACATTGTTTTGTTTGGAGAAATTAAACAAATTTGTTAATGAAGATAGTTTATCATGAATGAGAGTGTTCGGTAATTGAAAATCACAAAGAGATTGTTCTTCAACTCCTAATATTTTTGCTAAATTTCTTCTTGTTGTTTCATCAAGTCTTTTGGGGGATTGTCTTTTTATAAAATGAAATAAATAAGTGGAGTTTTTGCCCAGTTGTAAGGAAAGATTGTTTAAGCTGAAACCTTTTTCTTTAATTGTTTTATCTAAAAAAGTTCTAACCTCTTGTAATTTATCCATAATGAGTTTCCCAAAGCTTGTGTTATAATATGTCAAAGTTATATTGCATTTTTACAACTTTGTAAACAGGTTTTACAAAAAATATTGAAATTATAATTATATTAAATTATCCTCCATTGTAATTATACAATAAAATGATTGTAAAAATATACTGTGAGGAAAAATGAATTACATATCAAAACAAGATGCCATAAATAAAGGATTTGGGCGAAAAAGTGGTCGTATATATAAATTTTCGGTATTAGAAACTTGGTATAATAAAGGATATTTAGATTACAACGCTTCTAAATATTCAGCTCAAGAACGTTTGGAATATGGTTTGAAATTAGCTTTAGATTTTCAAATTATAAATAGAGCAAATCTGCGATCGGGACATATTAAAAATTCTAAAATAGATAAAACGGATTATACTCAATCTGTGGAGTTATTAGATGTTATGCAGCGTTATAATAATGTAATTCGCTCGATTCCTTCAGAGTTTTGGCCGATTGTAAGAAAAATTTGTATTGAAGATACCGATTTGGTTTTCCCTAAAAATGTCAGTGATCGTCAAAATCATTATTTTTCCTATTTAAGTAGAATCGATTTATGCAGGGGGCTTGACAGGATTATAGACGCATACACCAAAAGGTTGAAAATAAAATAAAATGGCAATTAGTACTTTACATTATGAAAAAAATATTATATTTATTGTAAATAAGTTTTTTATAAGAGGGATTAAAATGGACATTATAGAAGTTTATGCATTATTTTTTCTTTTGTTAAATATAATAAATCAAATAAAGTTTGGTTGTTTATCCACACATATAATTTTTAGTGTAGCCTTGGAAATTCCTATAATAGGACGAGTTTTTATGCTTTGGTAAAAAAAATTTATTTTGATATATTGACTTAAGTGTCAGGCAATATTATAAAAGTAAGTATCGTGAGTAAGTGGGTTTTCACTTTCTCACTTTTTTTATATCTTTATAACAATCTTAAACAATATAGGAGTTTTAAATATGGGACTTGCATCTCCCGTAAAATATTCGTCTGTTTCGGCAATGGAGCGGAAAATAGAAAAATATTTTATGGAAAGGGCAAACTTTAAGTCTGAAATATATAGCCCTAAAAAAGGTGAAATTATCGAAATATCAGAACAAGCCCCGCTTCATTTGACGGGGCTTTGTGATTATTTGGGAATATCAAATGTTGAATTAGATGAATATCAACAAAAAGAAGAATTTGCCGAGCTTATTCGAAGAGCTAAAAAAAAGTGCGAGGCTTATTTGGTTGATCAATGTGTCAGGCTTCATAAAGCAGATTTTATCTTAAAAAACAACTTTCCTTCATCTTGGCAAGATTCTGCAGAAAGTTTTGTCGGAGAAGAACTAAAAAAAGTATTAGTTGAATTTGTAAATAAATAAAAAGAGAGATATCATGAATAATCAAACCATAACGGCGCAAATACCTCGATGTTTTGCGCCATTATTAACATCTAAAAAGAGAATAAAATTTTATTATGGCGGTCGTGGTGGCGGAAAATCTTATGCATTTGCCGACAGTTTGCTTCTTAAAGGGCGTATGGAAAAATTGCTTATAGCCTGTTTGCGAGAAGTTCAAGATAGTATTAAAGATTCTGTTTATCGTCTTTTGTGCGATAGAATTTCTTTTTATGATATGAAAGATTATAAAATTACGGAAACCAAAATTGAAAATAAGATTACCGGTACAAAATTTATTTTTAAGGGATTAAGAGATCAAGATTCGCAAAAAATTAAATCATTGGAAGGGGTTGATATCGCATGGATTGAAGAAGGGCAAAGTATTTCTAAAAAATCGTGGAATATTTTATCTCCGACTATCCGAAAAGACGGTTCTGAAATATGGATTTCGATGAATAGGAACGAAGAAAATGATCCTTTGTGGGTTTTATTGGCAGCAAATCCTGATGAGCGAACTTTGGTAGTTAAGGTAAATTATAGCGATAATCCTTTTTGTCCCGAAGAACTTAAAATTCAGGCCGAAAAATGTAAAAAAGAGCATCCTGATGATTATGCTCATATATGGATGGGGCAACCGATAAGTCAAAGTTCGTCCAAGCTTATTTCGTCGATTGATGTCAAAAGAGCTTTCGAAGGTAAAATTTTATCATGTGATTCGCCTTTGATTATAGGTCTGGATATTGCAAGGTTTGGTGACGATGCTACGGTATTTTGTTTTAGAAGAGGGCGCTATTGTCAACGTTTTGAAGTTTTAAAAAAACACGACATTGTAAGTATTGCAAACTATTGTCAAGGAATTATTCAAGCTCATAATCCGGCTCGTATTTTTTTAGATGTCGGAGGAATTGGTGCGGGAGTTTATGATATATTATATTCCAGAGGTTATAGAAATATGATTCGAGCCATAAACTTCGGTTCTAAAGCGATATTAGAAGATCGATATGTTAACCGTCGAGCTGAAATGTGGGATAATGCTCGTGCTTGGTTATCTCAAGAGTTACCGGTACAAATACCGTATGATGATGAGCTTTTAAATGATCTGTGCTCGGTAAATAAAAAATATGATTCATTGGGGAGATTACAGTTAGAAAGCAAAGAAGATATAAAAAAAAGGTTGGGGCGTTCACCGGACAAGGCGGACGCCTTTGTTTTAACTTTTGCCGAGCCTGTTTATGACGTAGGTAAAACTAAAACTTTCGGAAACGGGCAGGCTGTTTTAGAAGATATATTTACCGGTTCTTATAAAGAAAGTAAATGGTAACGGTTTTTAAACATTAATTCAAAATATAAGGAAAATAAACAAATGATAAATGCAGTTGCTGACAGAATATTTATTAGGTTAGTCCCTGATGATATTACCACATCGGGAGGTATTATTTTAGTTGATGATTATCATCGCGTCAGAAATATCGGTGTAGTTGAAAGTATCGGTAATTCGGTTAATTCGGTCAAAGTCGGAGAAAAGGTTTTATTTCATCAATTTGATGAATTACCGACTCCCGATGATGATTTGGTTGTTGTTAGAGAAAATTCAATTTTAGGAGTTTATGAAGATGAATGAGCAAATATTTTATTCTCAAAAATCAGAAGTATCAGAATGGCTTGAAAAAATTACAAAGTCTGAAAAAGTATATAGTGATTATCATAAATTATTTGAAGATATTCGTAAATATTATCGTAATGAATTACGCAAAGATAAACAAAATATTTTTTGGTCTTCAATAGAAACTCTAAAACCGTTTTTATATTTTAAACAACCGAAACCATATGTTGAACGTAAAGAAAAAAGTGAAAATAAGGTTCATAATCTGGCTTGTCAAATTATTGAAAAAGCTCTTTGTAATAATTTAGAGCAATTTGATTTTGACAGTATTATAAAATATACCAGAAATGACTTTTTATTGGGCGGTTGCGGTGTTGTCATAGAAAGATATAAACCTGAATTTTTGTCGGTTACTGATGAAAACGGCAGTGTTTTTGAAATAAAAAAAGATGAGAAAGTAATTACGGAATATGTTGATCCTATGAATTTTATTTGTGATACGGATAAAGTCGGAACATGGGAAGATTGTAATTGGTTTGCGATAAAACAATATATGACATTTGATGAAATTATTACAAATTTCGGTGATGAATTCAGGAGCTTGCTTTTTGATTATTCTTTAAAAGATGCTAAATCGATAGAGGTTTATGAGCTTTGGGATAAGAAATCGCTTCAGGTAATTTATCTTACAAAATCTTTGCCCCATACATTCTTAAAAGTAATCTCCAAAAAAGATATAACCGGAAATTTTTTTCCGATACCGAAACCTTTATTTGCAACGACTACTAATGATAACATAATTCCCATTCCTGATTATGTTCAGATTAAGCCGTTGTTAGATGAGCTTGACGGGGTTACTGCTCGTATGGAAAAGACGATGAAAGCCATAAAAATTTCCGGTTGTTATGATAATGCATTTCCGGAACTTTCCAATATTTTAAATAAAGATATAACTTTGGTGGCAGTGTCTGATTTTGATAGATTAAAATCTGCCGGCGGAATTAAAAATATTGTTGATTTTATGCCTATTGATCAATATGTGGTTGCGTTGCAGACTCTTTCAACACGTCGTAAAGAAATTATCGAATCAATTTATGAAATAACCGGCGTTTCTGATATAATGAGAGGTGTTTCAAATTCTAATGATACTGCAACGGCGGTTAATAAAAAGACCAATTTCGGTACATTACGTAATCAAGATCGTCAAAATGATATGAATCGTTTTATATCTGATATTTTTAAGATTAAAGCAGAATATATTTGTGAATATTTTGATACCGAAAAATTATTATCATATCTTTCGGTATCGGAACAAATGTCTGTTGATGCTCAAAAAGCCGTAGTTTTGCTTAAAAATGATAAATTACGAGATATGGTTTTGGGAATTGAAAGTGATTTAACTTTTAATGAAGCTGATAAAAAAGCACAAAATATTGAAGCAATTACCGCGATTCATACGATGATTCTTCAGGCCTTTGACGTGGTAAGCAAACAACCTGCATTGCTCGATTTGTATCGTAAGATGATTTCGGGAGTTGTGTCATGTCTTTCAAATGCCCGTCAATATGAAGGAGTTTTAGTAAATTGTTTTGATAAAATTGCCAAAGAATTTGCAACACCGGATGCGCCGGTTGAAAAGCAACCTAATACCCAGCTGATAGCTCTTCAAATGCAAAGTCAACGCAATGCATGGGATTATGAAATTAAAAAAGAGCAAAATGAAATAAAAAAGACAGAGTTGTTATTAAAAAAACAGCAGGAAGAAGCTAAAAACAAGCAAACGGAAAAAGAACTTGATATTGAGCTTATAAAGACGACATCTGATAAATAAAAAAGATAAATCAATGACATATTTTACTAAAGAATTTTCGGAAGAGTTCATTCTTCCGGACAACACGGTCGCGACTTCTTCAAAGGATATCGACCGTTACTTAAAGGCCAATAATTTGGCCTTAATGTCTGATTATTCTGATGAATATATGAAAAATATTCGTTCGGATAATGATAAAGCTCAGCGAAAAGAAATTTTTGCAGAGGTTGTTCAACAATACAAAAAAAGGATATGGAATGAGTGAAACTAAAGAAGATTTGCAATCTTTTGTTCAAGAGGATGAAATTATTACTCCGCAAGAACAGAATATTGAAACGATTGAGGAGACTGATGATTTTTTAGAAGCTCCTAAATCTTATGAAAAAGAATTAGCTAAAACTTTTTGCGACCTTCCGTTTAACTGGCGTAAATATCTTTATACCAGAGAAGAAGAATTGGATAAAGGTTTTAGTGATTTGCGTGAACGAGCACTGATGTATAAATGGTTAGATGAAGTTTATACTTCTCGCTCGGATGAACTGCAAAAAGATGGTATCAAAAGTTCTGATGATTGGCTTAAGAAAATGGTAGAAGTTGATGCCATGTTAAGTCAAAATCCGGCAGATACCATCAAAATGTTGGCTGTTTCATATGGAATAAGCGACAGTAAACAAACGCCAAATTTAGAAGCAAACAATCAAGAAACAAACCTATCAGAGATTATAAGTAAACAGCTTGTTGAAAAACAATTAAGTGATTTTGTAGCCGAACTTGATGATGAAGGTACTCTAAAACATCCGTTTTTTAGGGAAGTGGTTAAGGATATGTATGAACTCATTTCAAAAGGAGTAGCTGCAGATTTGAGTAAAGCATACGAAATAGCGGTTTGGTTAAACTCTGATACCAGAAATAGATTGATTGAAAAACGCACTAAAGATGCGCTTGAGTTAAAAAGTAAAGATGCTCAAAAATCAAAAGAAGCCGCATTCGCACCTAAAGGCAAAGCACCGGAAATTAAAAAAGATTTATCCTTGCGTGAAGAACTTGAAATGCGTTTTGCCGAACTTGGCGATAAATTTTAAATAATAATTTTTTTAGAAAGGGAAAAATAATGGCTAACAGCAATTATGATGAAATTTTTACAACTACTTTGGAATCTCGTAGTGCAAAGTTGGCTGACAATGTAACTAAAAATAATGCATTGTTAAACCGCTTAAAAGAAAAAGATAAAGTGCGTCCGATTTCCGGTGGTTCAAAAATTTTAGAAGAATTAGAATATGGCGAAGGCGATATGGTTTGGTATTCAGGTTATGATACTATCAGCTATACTCCGAAACAGTTGTTTACGGCAGCTGAATATGCAATTAAATTAGCAGCGGTTCCTGTTGCCGTATCCGGCGAAGATTTGCTAAAGAACTCCGGTCCGGAACAAGTTTTGGAATTGATGGAAAAGCGTATCCAAAATGCCGAAAAAACTATGGCTAATCAGCTGGCGGCTGCAATGTATGGTGATGGTACGGCCGCAGACGGCAAAGCAATCGGCGGTTTGAAATTATTAGTCGCAGATGATCCGACATCAGGAACAGTGGGTAACATTAACCGTGCTACATCAGGTAATGAATTTTGGCGCAATCAATCAGCAACATATGAAGGTTTGACATCTGAAAATATTTTGCAAGCAATGGATGAAATGTATTTAAAGTGTACTCGTGGATATGATAAGCCTGATTTGATTGTTGTTGATGATAAATTATATTCAACTTTTGAAAATGCTTTGACTCCTTTGGCGCGTTTTAGCGATCCGAAACTTGCCGAAGCAGGATTTGCCAACATCAAATACAAAGGTTGTGATGTTATTTATGATGGAGGTCAAGGCGGTTATTGTCCTGACAATCATATGTATTTCTTAAATACTAATTACATTTATTTGCGTCCTCATAAAGATCGCAATATGAAAGTAATTGGTGGTGACAGATTGTCAATTAACCAAGATGCCATGTATCGTATTATCGGTTGGGCCGGTAATATGACAATGTCAAATGCGGCTTTGCAAGGTGTTTTGATTAACACTGTTGCTTAAAACATATTAATTATAAACTTTTAATTTACGCTAACTTCAAAAGGGGAGCCTTGATAAATATTGAGGCTTCCTTTTTTTATTAAGGATTTTTATCAATGGATTTTGCAACATATCAAAACTTAATAAATCAAAATAAACATAGGCAAGATGATAGCTTATCGGTGCGCTTTTATGATAAATCGATAAAAACAGATAAGATCAATGATAACGGTATTCCGATATTTAAGTCGGTATGCTACTGTGAAATACGAATAAAAGATAATACAACCGAAGTATTTGATCAGCCGGCCACACAAGACAAAATAGATCGTTTTCCTATTGAATATGCCAGATATCAATTAAGTAAACAAAAATCAGTAAACGGAACTCCGTTGGAGATGTTTGCATTTTTAAGCACTTCAGAAATAGATATGTGCAAATATCGAGGTATTTTCAGTGTTGAAGATTTTGTAAATATTTCTCAAGAACAAGCTCAATCGTTGCAACTTGAAAAGGAATGGATTTTGGCACAAAAATTTATGTCTTCCGGCAAATCAATAAAAAAAATTATCGATATTGAGGCTTTGGAAGAAAAGTATAAAAGCCAAATTGATAAGTTAAATGAGCAAATTAAAGAATTAAGCAAAATAAAATCAAGGAGAAAAAGAAAATGAAGTCAATTTTAGAAATATGTCAGGAAGTAGCCGACCTTGCAGCTACTAAAAGACCTCAAGACTTGTTTAATTCATCATCACAACAAGATGCCATATTTTTAAGCACGGCCAAATCGGCATTGGATAGTCTTTTGCGTTATGGCGATTGGCAAGAACTTACCAAAGAGGGGGTTTTAAGAACATCGGGAAAAAAAGATAAATATTTAATGGAAGAAGTTTGTCCTGATTTTTATAGTATTTTGAATAACACTATTTATGTGAAAGACGGTAATGAAAAACTTATCGGTTCAATTACTCCGCAAGATTGGATGCGTGAAAAACATTTTAGTGAAACAAGTTCTAATACTAAATTCATAATACAAAACGGTATGATAAAATTTTTAACACCTCCGCTTGACGGTATAAAAATTGTTTTTCAATATCGTTCAAATATTGTTTGTTTTGATGCCAAGAATGGAATGATGGAAAAAAGCATTATTTCGCAAAATACAGATATTCCTGTTTTTGATGAATATTTGGTAAAGCTCGGTATTTTATGGCGTTGGCTAAAAAGAAACGGCATGGATTATTCTGAAGAATATAATGAATATGAACGTGAAATAAAGAAAAAATTTGCTTCATCAATGGCAATTAAAGATATTGTTTTGTCAGCATCAAATGATGATATTGCAACACAAGGAGTGTCAATTCATGTTAAAACAGATAAATAGAGGCAATAAATCAATAAACTATACATTGCCGGCACCCTGCGGTGGTCTAAATATTCGTGACAGTCTTGAAGAAATGGCTGTTTCCGATGCTATAAAAATGGATAATTATATTCCCGGCGACACAAAAGTAACATTAAGAAAAGGTTATACTCAATATGTCAGGAGTAAAAAATCTTTTTTAACTTTAGCATCATATAAAAAATATAATTCTTCAATTTTCATAGGTATTTCAAACGGTCAAGTCTATAATTTAACATCTAAAAGAAATATTAGAATTTTTGAAAATATTAATTTAAATGATAGTCGTTGTCAAACTTTTCAATACAAAGACCGGTTGTTTTTTATGAACGGAGTAGATAAGCCGAAAGTTTTTTATCTTGATGAAGAAAATAATGAAAAATTTGAAGACTGGAATTTAAAAGGCGAAGGTTTAATTGATGAAAAAATAATATCCGGAGCAGTTTCAAAGCAATTTTTATGGTTTATAGAAAAAGGCAGTATGAATGTTTGGTATACTTCCGAAGGAGGAAATATTGCCGGTAATTTATATAAATTTGACTTAAGTACGGTTTCTCGTTTTGGCGGTCATATAATGGCGGTATGTTGTTGGACGCTTGACGGCGGACAAGGACTTGATGATTTAACCGTATTTATAACATCAGAGGGTGAAGCTTTGGTTTATTCCGGCAGCAATCCGAATGATATTGATAATTGGGAGTTGAAAGGATCATATAAAATTGCCAAACCTATCGGCTACAAATGTACTTTAGCTTATCAGGGAGATGTGGTTATTATTACTGAAGACGGCTATATGCCTTTGTCAAAAGTTTTACCTTTAAATCAAGCATCTAATTCGGCAATAGCTTTTTCCGATAAAATAAGAGGGCTTGTATTATCAAGAACTGCAAATAATAAAAATAAAGACGGGTGGCAGGCAATTATTTATCAAAAAGGCGGATATGCCATATTTAATGTTCCGGTATACGGTAATTTTGAACAACATGTAATAAATTTAAGTAATGGGGCATGGTGTCGTTTTACCAATATCAAATCATATTGCTGGGAGTTGTTTGAGGGAAGGCTATACTTCGGCTCGGATTATGGAGTTTATTTATTTGATGATGGTTATTCCGATGCCGGTAATCATATTTATGGCGAGGTTGAACAAGCTTATTCAAATTTGGGTTTTGACGGCTTAAAAAAAATTCAACTCTTAAATCCTCGAACTAAATCGTCGACACAATACGCATTGGTTATTTATACCAATATGGATTTTGAAGAGCGAGCGGAAGCTTATGCCGAAAATTTAGGTTTTCCGGGCATAACTAAATGGAATGAAGCAAAGTGGTCAAGCTTAAAAAATCCCATAGGTACAAAATGGCAAACCTTAAGAGGAAAAATTCGCTCGCAATGGATTGCCAATTCATCAACCGGTTTTAAGGCCGGTATTGTTTTTAAGACTAAAACCAGAGGAAATCTTATAGAATGGTATGATACGGGAGTAAGATATGAAAAAGCCGGAGGAATATTGTAATATAATTTATGATAACAGTTTAGCCGATTGGATATGCGATGGTTTAAAAACCGATAAATCATGGTTACAAGGAGATTATTATACCATAGGTTTTAAGTTAGGAAACAAATTACTTGGCGGACTTATTTATCATAATATAAGACCTCAAAGGGATTTGTGGATGACAATTTACACTGCGGATAAAAGGTGGTGTTGCAGGCGAGCATTAAGAATTATATTTGGGCTCGCTTTTAATTTGTGGCAAGTAGAACGTATAAGTATTTGTGTATCAGCAAAAAATACTTCTTGTATAAAACTGGTTGAAAAACTTGGGTTTCAACGAGAAGGGCTTTCTCGCAGGTATATGGATGACGGTTCTGATTGCCTTTTTTTCGGAATGTTAAAATCAGAAAACGAATGGAGTAAATAATATGAGTAAATCAATAGGAAAATTAATGGGGGCCGGTGGTGCACCGACATCAATGTACGGTTCGGAAAATGCCGTTTTGAATTATTTGAAAGATTATAATACAACCAATTATGACAGTACTTTAAATAATCTGACTTCATATGCATCAAATGCCTCAAATCAATTAAAGAATATGGGAAATTATAATTTTAGTGTAGAAGCATCGGATGCAGCCAGACAGCGAGCCGAACAAGCCGTATATCAATCGTCTGTCGATAAACTTCAGCCTCAATTTGCCTCTCAAATGTCAGAGCTTCATACATCTTTGGCCAACAAAGGTATTCCTGTAGGCTCACAAGCATATTTGTCGGCCATGGGCAGTCTGAATGCTTCACAAAATGCGGCATTAAATCAAGCAGCACAAGATTCGGTGCTTGCCGGTCAAGAAGCATATTCAAACAGCCTGAACGATCAAATAAAGTCGGCAACTTTTGCCAATGCGGCTCAAAGTGATTATATCAGTCAACTTTTACAAGCCTTGCAAAACTCATATTCAGGTTATGACATTGCTATGGATAAATACAATATTCAAAACAAGGGTGAAACTCGTATCGGTCAAAACCAAGCAGCTAATACGGCAGCTCAAGTAGAAACAGGTAATAAAATGATTGAGTTGGGAAGTAAATTATTTTAATAACCATAAGCCGTTTTTAACGGCTTTTTTTTATAACAAATTTTAGAAAGGAAATAAAATGCCATTTGATAGCGAAGGAATATTTTTCCGACTTCATAACTGGGAAGATGACAGAGTAAATGATATTGATATTGTTACCGATCATATGGACGAAGAAGATAACAATTTTGCCGACGGTTTAAGTCAATGTTTTTTAAAAAACGGAATATCTAAAATGGAAGGCAATTTAAATGTCGGAAATTTTAAAATTATGAATTTGGCAGAAGGAACTCTTCCTACTGATGCCGTAAACAGAAGCCAACTTGATGAAACCACGCAAATTATCAAAGAGTTTATGAATAATTTGATAAAGGTCGGAGATATTAAAGCATCGGTTATCTCGCAAAATCATGATAATTGGATATTATGTGACGGACAAGAATTATCAAGAACGGATTATAGTGATTTATTTGAAATTATTGGTGAAAATTTTGGTAAAGGAAATGGTGTTACCACATTTAATGTTCCTGATTATAGAGGAAAATTTTTACAAGGTTTGGGAAAAAATTCTTCTGAAAATATTTATACGTTACAAAAAGAAAGTTTGCCTAATATTTTGGGTAAATTAAGTGCTGTTGTAATGAGTAGTGATACTCCCTCACAAGAGGGCGCATTGTCTTCAAAAGATAGAATTAGTGCTCAAGCATTTTCGGCTTCCGGTTCTGCGGCAAGATCGTTTAGAAGTGTCGATTTTGATGCATCAAAAGGAAATGACATTTATTCAGGAGAACATGTGATTCCCGAAAACTATGCGGTTTATTGGTTTATTAAAGCAAAAAAAGAAGAATAAGGAGGTAGAGATGGTCGGAAAAATAACCCCCAATTATATAGAAGTCCGTCAAGGCGATAGTTTTACAATTTTATTTCAATTTAAAGATGAGAAGATAGGGTTTATTGATATTAGCGGATCTTTATTAAAAATGTTTGTAAAAAATAAAGCTGATAATAAAACCGTTTTGATAAAACAAGGTGTTATTGACGACGGTATAAATGGAAAGGCTCATATTTCAATTATTCCCGAAGATACCGTAAAGCTGAATATAGAAGATGATTTTATTACCGATATTCAGATAACTTTTGCTAACGGAGAAACTCATACAATTTATCCGCAATTAATATCTCAAGTGGCCTCTTTTATTGTTACACAACAAGTTACGGAGTAAAAATAATGGAAAATATAGTCACTTTAACTACCGGTCAAAAAATAGAAGTTTTAATGCAAGATGAAGTAAGTTTAGATATAGATTGTTCACTTCGTTACATTGAATCAGGAAAAAAAGAAATTGAAAATTATGTGGAAGACATATCAAAAGAGCGTCTTAATATAATAGTTGAAGATGCTAAAGAGCAAATGGATAAACAAATTAAAGAAGGGATTATGGAAGCTCAAGAAAAAGCATCTGCTTCAGCTAAAGAAATTATTGATGAAAATATGTTGTTAATGAAGGAAGAATTTACTTCTTATATAAACAATGACATTAAGCCCGAAGTTGAAAATGCTAAATCGGAAACACTTAAATCGGCAGGCATTGCAGAGGAAGCTGCAAATTCGGCATTGTCATCGTATAATAGTATAAAATCTTCATTGGAAGAAGCTAAAGAGGTTGCAAGCGGTAATATCGGAGACATTAAATATACATTGCGCAGTATAGAACCTTATGGCGGAATTTGGTGTGACGGCAGACTATTAAGCGAAGAACAATATCCTGATTTATATCAAATGTTGCTTGATGAACGATTGAAACATGTATCATCTGATGAATATGAAACTCAAATTTCAGAAAGCGGTTGCTGTTATTCTTTTGTTGTTGATGAGATAAATCAAACCATCAAGGTTCCGACAATTCCGGTATTAGAAGATTCAAATTATCGAGCTTATGTTGTTTGCTATACCGGAAAAGATACGGAAATTGATATTACACAAGAAATAACTTTAAATAATCCGTTCTCTTTACTGGATTACAAATGGAGCGAATATGAGCTAAACAATGCTTCTTGGTTGTTGTCTAACGGTACTTTCCATAGCGGAGCAACATACGTTGCAGTTTACGAGTTATTGCTCAAAATTTATAATGGAACAGAAACCAAAGACGGTGTAAGTGTAAAGCTATCGACAGAAGATTATACCGATACTGATTTTGTTATCAATACTTCTGATATAACATTCAGATTGCCGATTAAAGTTAAGCTTGCTAGCGGTAATATGATAGTTGGTAATGGTATGACTTTAGGTTTGACTAATGGTACTCAATATTCAGGCTTGAATAGTCATAACGGTACTGCAAATTACTTTTTATTTAAACCGGATACTTATGGTGCAAATGTTTCAACATCAATATCTTCTGATAATAACAACATATCTGGTATAATGGGTGTAACAACAGACCCTCTCAAATCAGGTATTGAAACATCATCATCCGGCTTAAAACTCTACTTCTACGTAGGCGAAACAATCCAAGATGCTAATGTTATAAATGCAAGCGGAGTTTTAATAAGAGTTGCTGATTTGAGTGATAGTTATATTTCCGGTTTGGGAATGCCATCATGGAGATATATTGATTTAACTTTGGGTGCTAGTGGTACGCAATATACAGCTCCGGCTAATGGGTGGTTTTATTTAAAAAAACAAGCGAATGGGAATAACCAGAATTTATCATTGCAAGCAGGAACTATGCAAGTTGATAGTTATGCTCCATCATCAGGCAGTTACTGTGGTTTGTATATGCCGGTAAAAAAAGACACATCTTGTTCTGTTATATACTCATTGGGCGGAGGAACTGTCGCATTCCGTTTCATATACGCAGGAGGAGAATAAAATATGTTTATAGGTTATCAAAATGACAAAATAGCTTTTGTTGCTGAAACAAGAGAAGAATTAGAAAATTTGCCTTGTGTGATTTTGGATAAGATTGAAGAAACCGATAAAGAGTATTTTCTTCATAACGGGGAATATGTTTTTGAAGTGCCTTATGATAAGCAAGTTGAGGAAATTCGACAAGCTCGTGCTAATGCTTACGCTAACGAGGTTGACCCTCTTATGGCTGAATATAACCGTAAAAAGACTTTCAACTTGTTTGAAGAAGGTGAAGAAGAAGCTTTATTGGCTGAAATTGAATCTAAAGTTGAGGAAATTAAAGCAAGATACCCTTATCCTGATAAGGAGTAATTAAATGACAGAAAACTTAATTGAAGACGGTAAGGTTGTCGGCTCGGCTTCGATAGCTGTATTGCTTGATTATGCTCAAATTTTTAATCAGATAATAACGTTGCTGATTAGTCTGTGTACATTGATATATGTAGCAAACAGGGCATATTACAGTTTATTTGTTCACAAAAAGAAAAAAAAGAAGGGAAAACGTAAATGATAGATATCTACACTGTTTGTCAAAGATTGATATTACATGAAGGGTTGCGATTGCAACCCTATTTTTGTAGCAAAAACAAACTTACCATAGGTGTAGGAAGATGCATAGAAACTAATCCCTTTACAGCGGAAGAAGAAAAAGTCATCGGCGATTGGCGGCGCGGAATAACAAAATGTGCGGCAATATATCTTTTGCAAAACGATATAAAAAAAATATATAAAGAATTGAAAGTTGAATTAAAGTTTTTTAAAGAACTGGATGATGAGCGTCAGTATGCTTTAATAGATATGGCATTTAATTTGGGAGTATCGGGACTTTTACGATTTTCTAAAATGTTAGAAGCCATTAAAAACAAAAAATATAATCAAGCAGCAAAAGAATGTCTGAATTCTAAATATGCCAAAGATGTCCCTCAAAGAGCAAATCGTATAGCTAAAACAATCGCAAGCGGAGTTTTTAGATTATGAAAAAAATAAAATTTTATATAAGCATAATAGCTCTTATCGTTATTTTGGCGATTATTTTTATTTATCCGCAATATCTGGAGCAGGCAATAAAATCTTTTGTGGTTATTATGGAGTGTGAGCAATGTTTATTCGAATAATTTTTCTTATTTTTTTATTGTTTGTGATTTATTGTTTAGGAATATCTCATTGCCGACAAATAAATACATCAAATAAAATAAAAGAGATAAAATATGTTAAAAATGAAGAAATTAAAATATTATCACGTCCTAATGCTAATCGTAATGACTTGCTTAAGCTCATGTACGATAACCGCTTATGAATATTGTCCGAAATATCCGATAGCGGGAAGTAAGGTTGCCGACGAAATAAAAAATCTTGACGGAAAATATTTTTGGGAATGGTTGGGGCAAATTGATAAATTAAGGCAACAACTGGAATTATGTCAAAAAAAGGAGCTTTCTTAAAGCTCCTTTTGTAATTATCTTTGTGCTAGTTTTATATCATTTCCTTTGGCAAAATTTTTAGCAAAATTATTGTCAATTTTCGTAACCAACTTTTTGAATTTGTTTAAATTATTGCCACTTAAATTTTCTCCGGTAGAAGCTTTAATTGTTCTAGGGTTAACGCGTCTGCCATTTTGAATAACTTCATAATGAAGGTGAGGTCCCGTAGAGCGACCTGTTGAACCGACATAAGCGATAATTTGACCTTGAGTTACACGAACTCCCGGACGTATTCCTTTAGCAAAGCGAGACATATGTCCATATGCAGTAGAAAATTCAGAGTTATGGCGAATTTTAATATAATTACCGTATGAACCGTTGTATTTTGCAACTTGTACTACTCCGTCACCACCGGCATAAACAGGGGTTCCTGTAGGAGCTGCATAGTCAACTCCCCAGTGGATTTTATATTTTCTTAATACCGGATGAAAACGTTTTCCGAAAGGCGAAGATATTCTGGCATTTCGTTTAGCCAAAGGTTTTCTATCTAATATTTTTTTCAAAGCACGACCTTTTTCGGTGTAGTAATCAACCTTACCATTTGAGTCTTTGAAACGATAAAGAGTAATTTTTTGTTTACGAAGAACCAATCCGGCATACAAAATATTGCCGCTTTTAACCAAAGTACCGTCAGGAATAATTTGGCTTTCATATACAATTTCAAAACGATCACCTTTTTGTAAATCACGTTTAAAATCAACAGAATATGAAAATAGGTTAATAAAATTACTGACGACGCGCATCGGAACGCCTTTTTTATTCATCGAAGCGGAGAGATTTCCGTCAATTTCACCGCTGATAGAGTTAATTTCATCAATAAATTCTTGTTTTTCTTTATGAGTTTCGAAAAGACCGTTGTTATTGGCCGTAATAATTTTTTCACCCGGATTCGGTTCAATCATTATATAATTTATGCTTTTAATATCTTCGGTTTTAGTATCAATAGCCACATTAACTTTAATTTTTTCACCGGCTTTCAAATTACGAGGGTCATAATGTTCTTTTAATGAGTAGAAGATATCGTTAGCGGTTTCTCGGTCAGCTCCGATTCTTTTAAGTAGAGATATAAGGGTATCTCCGGGTTGCAAAACAACTTCTTTTTCAATATTTTTACTGCTTAACAAGTTGTCAACCATATCAAACATTGCTTTAATATTATCAGAAGTATTATTTTCTTCAATATTTTCATTAATATTGTCATTTATAATGAAGTATGAAAAATAATCTTGATTATCAATAGACGCTTCCACACGATTATTGTGAGCGAGTGAAAGAATAAAAGCAATTCCTACAGCTGAAAAATAGCATGTATTTATAATTTTTTGTTTATATCTGGGTCTAATTTTAAAATTCAATTTATCTTTTAAATTGAGTTTTGAAAAATTAAATCCGTTATATTTCAATCTAAATATCAATATTTTAATCCCATCAATCTTAAATTTGTTGAGAATATAGCAAAAACCCCTAGTTAAATAAAGATTTTAATAAGGTTTATGTGCATAACTTTGAACATATTATACACATAAAAAGTGAATAAAAGATAAAAAAATAAAAAAAATACTTGCAATTATAAAATTTGTTGTTTATAAGGTAATTCGTTCTTGGGGGGTGTAGCTCAGTTGGTTA